>CAIKXW010000279.1 GCA_903831485.1 uncultured Alphaproteobacteria bacterium
ATCTGGGACACCCTCGTGCTGGTCGGAAAGGCGAGTTCGCTCGCCCGCATCGACCGGTGCCTGGCCTGGGCGGCCGGTCTGCGGTGAACCGTCCGTAGGTTCCTTGCGCGGAGGGCTTGCGCGGAGGCCTTGCGCGCGGTCTCCGCGTGGCTTCCCCGCATTGTCGAGTCGTCGAGCCCGCTTCGGAGCACCCATCGTGAAAACGAACAGCGCCCCCGACGATCGTCGGGGGCGCTGGTTCTTGGTACCGAGGAACTGCCGCGAAACCTCAACGACGGCGGCGGCCGACGATGCCCGCGAGTCCGAGCAGCGCGATCGCTCCCGGCGCGGGGACGAGCGAGCCGTTCACGTCGACCATCATGCGGCTCGGCGAGGATCCCGGAGGAGTGCCGAACGCGAAGAACGACTGGAAGACACCGCTGCCGGCGTTGTTGAAGATGCCGAAGGCGTTGATCGACGAACCGGTGACAGGGGCGTTGACCACGCGCCAGCCGTTGGCGGTGTTGGCCGCGTTGACACCCGTGAACTCGACGCCGATCCACCAACCGCCGAGCCCGGCGTTGGACGCGAGCTCGAGATTGAGGGTCACACCCGAGACGGCGCCCGTGTTGACGAGCTGCGTCACCGAGGCGGCCCCTCCGCCGAGCGATGCCGACGAGTAGATGAGGTAGTCGGCGCCACGGCCGAAGTTGGTGCCGTCGTACGTCATCTCGGCGGCGTAGATGTTGATGCCGACGTCGAGCAGCGCGCCGGCCGTCGCGAGGCGGCGGATGCCGACGATCGCGCTCTCGAGCGAGAGTTGCGTATCACCGGCGCCGACGGCGGTGAAGCAGTTCATGTAGGTGATGGCTCCGGCGCCCGCATTGAAACGGGATCCGGTCTCGGTTCCGCCGCCGTAGACGAGGGCCGCGTTCGAACTGGCGGCCACCGCGAGGGCAAGGGCGCCCGCTGCAAGGGAAACAGTCTTCATCTTTCGCTTCTCCGCGCCGTGGACAGGGACAGACAGCAGGCGCGGCGCGCGCCAACGGTCTCGACCTTCGTCCCTATTGCTTGGACAGGCGGGGAGTCGAAGGTCCAGGTGGACAGGGGACACGGCGCAAATAGCACCGCCCTTCGACTCGCTCCGGCCCAAAGGTACCCCCGTCTTCGCTTCGGGCAAACGTTTTTTCATGTTGTGGGACTTTCCGAGGCGGTGTCGATAGCGGCTTGCACCTCAGGGGGTAGCCGCTACAATCCGCCCCGCGGACCATTGGCGCAGTTGGCTAGCGCGTCTCCATGACACGGAGAAGGTCACAGGTTCAAGTCCTGTATGGTCCATCCGAAGAACAAAGCGGCCTCGAACGGGGCCGCTTTGTGTTTTTCAAGAGAATTTTCCGCCCGTCGGGCTCCTGGGCGGACCGCTGAGAGCTGTGGGCGCAACTGCAAGTGCACAGCGGACTTCTGTCGCGCCGCCGCCGTCCCCGTGGGCACAAACTGCTCGTACAACCGCGTTTCAACGCCGGAAATGAGGTTTTTGATCTCGATGCAGGTATCAGCGTGGTACACCTGCGCTCCTCTAGGACGAAGACGTGACTG
>CAIKXW010000280.1 GCA_903831485.1 uncultured Alphaproteobacteria bacterium
ATGTTCCGGATTGCAGCTGCCGAGGCCTATGGTGAGGCAGCCGCCGCCTTGAAAAAGGGTTGGGCGCTCAAGCCGCAGGAGAAGGCCACGCTTGCCTTGATGAATGCGCGCCGGCGCGCTGAAGCCGCCGCGGCGTGCGAACTGGCTGCCGCCATGGGGATCAACCTCGACAAGACCGAGAAGCGCCAGCAGGCTTTACGCCTCACCTGGCAGACAGAATCGCGCGAGGTGTCGGGCGTCACTTACGTGCGCCTCAGGCCCGAAGCGGGAGACGCTGGAATGCCGTGGGCGCCGGTCGTTGATGCGGCAAGTTAGACCTGCCTCTCCAGATTTGATGTCCTGTGTCCTCTGACCGCCTGAAGTGATAGCGTGCGTCTGCATGATCGATCGCGGAGGCCAGCCGATGTCCCACATCAAGAAGATGCTTGGCCTGATCAGCGCCTGGCGCGCAAGGGACATTGATGGCGTTCTTTCGTTCATGCACGACGACATCGTCTGGCACTTTGCCGCCGTCATCGCGCCGCCCCTCAAGGGGAAGGTAAAGGCGCGGAAGCTTCTTGAAGCCATGTCCCTCGAGGTGCGTGATGTGACCTGGCGCATTTTTGACTATGCCGAAAAGGGAGAGCGGCTGTTTGTCGAGGGTGTCGACGAGTATGTGTCTGTCGGCGGCCATCTCGTGTCGGCGCCCTATGCCGGGGTCGTGGAATTTCGCGACGGCAAGATCATTGGCTTGCGCGAATACTTCGACATGGGATCGGTGAACGCCCTCAAGGCGGGTGAGCCCATGAAGGAGCATGTCCGCGCAATGATCGCGCGCGAGGCTGTCGGCTAGAGTTCGGCGGATGACACCGGGACGCCGAGCAGCGCGCGCCCGGTCAGCTCATACGTTGCAGGCGCGATCATGATGTGGGCGGTCATCGTCTGCGCATCGGCGAGGCGGCGGTTCAGCGAGTCTGCGAGAAACACGCTCCCTCCGCCTGCGAGATCCTGAACGGCCCGCACGACTTCTGCGGCAGTGCGGGTCATGTGGGTCGCCGCCAGCCTCAGCGTGGCCCGTTGCTCCAGCGAGATGGCGGCGCTGCCTTGCGCCTGCGCCCACGCCGCGTCGATCTCCGCAAACAGGAAGGCGCGGGCGGCCTTCAGCCGTGCGGTTAATTCGGCATAGGCCGCTTGGACCGTGCCGCGATCGCTGAGTGCGCGGCCGGTTGGCGTACGCTTCGAGGAGGCAAGGGCGGCGAATTCCCGCAGCGCGGCGTTAGCGTTGCCGCTGGCTGCCGCGGCGATGCCGATGGCCAGAAGGCCGAAAATCGGGAACGCGTAGAGCGGCGCCTTGACCCTCGGCTTGTCCGTGATGAGGGAGACCGAACGGGTCCGCGGCACCAGTACGTCGCGGACAGTCATGTCTCCGCTGCCTGTGCCACGAAGTCCCGAGGTGTGCCAGGTGTCGACGAACGTCGCGTCGCTTGCCGGGAAAAGCATCATCCGGTGATCCGGAATCTTCTCCGTGAGCATACGTGGTGCGCCGTTCTCGAAGATCATGCAGCCGCCACACAGCCACGTCGCATTCTGGCCGCCGCTGTTCCACTTCCATTGTCCCGTCACGCGGTAATTGTCACCCTCAAGCGTCGCCCTGCCCATGGGCGCATAGACGCCGGCGAAGATGAGGGCGGGGTCGGGAAAGATGGCGCCGGCGACATCCGGATCGAGATAAGCGCCGAACGCGCCCGTGGTGGCGCTGACAGTCACACACCAGGCAGCGGATGCATCAGCCTCGGCTAGCGCCTCGATTGTCTCGCCGACGACGCGGGGTTCCGCCTCCAAGCCGCCATGTGCGCGTGGCATGCAGAGGCGATAGAATTGCGCTTCGCGAAAGCGTGCAGCCAGCGCCTCCGGAAGGCGGCGCAACCGGTCCATTTCCGGACGGGCGGCGATGATCTCCGCCTCCAGCGCGCGCGCCTGCAAGACGTGATCGCTCATCCCTTGAGCCTCCAGAGGCCAGCGAGATTGTTGCGCTGCATGTCGGATGAACCGCCAACGATCGGCATGCCGAGCAGGTCGCGTACATTGCGGTCGATGTCGTAGGCGTCGGAGAGCGCATACGCGCCCATGACCTGCTGGCAGGCAAGCGCGATCTCGACGCCTGTGTCGGCGATGAACAGTTTCGCCATCGATGTTTCGACGCCGCAAGGCTTGCCGTCATTCGCAAGATGAGCAGCGTGGTAAAGCATGTGCCGGCAGGCTTCGAGTTTGGTGCGTGCGGTCACGAGGCGATGCGCTACCGCCTGATGGCCTGCAATCGCCTTGCCGAACTGAACTCGTTCCTGCGCATATGTCCAGGCCTCGTCCAGTGCGGCCTGCGCGAATCCGAACGTACATGCGGCCACTTCAAGCTTCTCGACATCCAGCGCGCGGCCCGCGAGCATGCTCCAGGCCTTGTTCAGCCGTTCAGGGCCGCCGACGATGGCGTCGAGTGGCACGCGCACATCGTCGAAGTGAACGTCGCTGGAGGCGGTATAGCGAAGATTCACATGCTCGATCGGCATCGTTGAGACACCCTTCGCCTTGCCAGGGATCAGCACGAAGGTCAGGGCTTCCCGGCGCGGGGCTTCAGGCGCTGTGTTGATCAGGCAGTAGATGTAGTCCGCCCAGTCTGCGCCCGTGCACCAGCGTTTTGATCCATTGATGACCAGCGTGTCGCCCTCGACCCGGCCGCGCGTTTTGACGCTTGAAAGGTCGCCGCCGACATCCGGTTCGGAAAGGCCATAGGCAAACAGCAGTTCGCCGCGCGCCAGCCTAGGCAGCAGTTCGTTCCTCTGTGCCGGGGAGCCGTTCTCCGACATGTTCATGCCGCCATAGAATGCGCAGTGAATGAAGGGCCCGGCGAGGAACGGGCCGGCGCGCGCGAGTTCTTCGATCAC
>CAIKXW010000281.1 GCA_903831485.1 uncultured Alphaproteobacteria bacterium
TCGAGTCCATCATCCGCTCGGACGTGGCTTCGTTGTCGCGGAACGAGCCCGATTGCTTGAGCAGGCAGTCGACGAGCGTCGTCTTGCCGTGGTCGACGTGGGCGATGATGGCGATGTTGCGCAGTTGCATGGGTGCGTCGTTTCGGGTCTGGGCCGGGGGAGGGGCTGGATTTGGCGCGGCAATACAGGGCTTTTGTGAAGAAAGCGAGCACGGACGGCGCCGCACGCGCACAGGCGCGTCCGGAGCTACCCGTAAACCACAATTTCCGGGCGATTCAGGCCAGAGGGCGCGTTCTGTGGGCAGTTTGCAACGATCGCAGCCGGCCGGTTGCGAGGCGCATCAGCCCGGAAACAGCTGCAGGCCGATCGCTTCCATGCCTGCCGGCTGTCCGTCTTCGCCTTCGCGGAGGACCGCGCACTGCATGCTCTCGATGCCCTGGGGAAAGCAGAGGAGTGGCAACTTCTCGGCCCGCAACGCGTCCCATGCCGCCTTGTCGAACCAGCTTTCCGGCATGAAGGGGAATTCGGCGCGTGCAGGCTGGCCGTCGGTCTGCTCCCACGGCGGCAGGGTTTCGGTGGTCTCGACCTCTGCATTGCCCGCAAACCAGTCAGACAGGGCGGCCTTCATCGCGGCGGGGTCGGCAGCGTCCCTCAGGCCGAACAGATAGTCGGTGAGCCCTGACCAGCTGAACACCGGGGCGCCGTCACCTTGTCGGACGACCAGCAGGACAACGCCCTGCTTGCAGGTCGGACCGGAGACGTTTGCTTCGATCGTGTAGCGGCGTGTCGCCTCGTTGATCCACGGCGTCTCGACACGGGCGTCGCATGCGCCTGCGGGCGGGGCGGTCGCTGTCTCGGGCGCTGCAGGTGCAGCGGCCTCCGATGTTGGCGGCGTCGCGGGCTGGCATGCGGCCAGGGCGAGGAGGCTTGCGGCGAGGACGAGGTGAAAGTTCATGGCGAGTTCCTGAAGGCGAGGCGGCGCCATGGGGACAACAAACCCGGCGCAATCACAAGAGCCAGAACGCAATCCGGCCAGCGGCAGGGATAACCGCCACTGGCCGGACCTGGCCGTCCAATCGGGATCGCGTCATGTGGGCTGGCGGGGTCCCTGGTGCTCCCAAGGACTGGGCCTAGCGGTTGTTGCCGCCGGTGCGCTGCTTGACCTCTTCTTCCTTGGCGGCGGCGCGGTCTTCCTCATTCCATTCGACAGAGGGAGCAGCGCCCGAGCCATAGGCCTTCGACTTGCCGGCGAGGCGGTTCATCGAATCCGACAGCTGGTCCTTGGACACGGCCATGTTGCGCGAGGAACTCTGGCCGACGCCTTCGGCGTCGTCGAAGTTGGAGAATTCGGCGCCGAGGAAGACGACTTCCCAGCCCTTGGCGCGCACGCGGTCGAGGGCAGCCTTGGCGGCGGTCTTGCTCATCTCCGTGGAGGAGTTTTCCTCGCCGTCCGTCATGATCACGAGCACGGCCTTTTCCGGCTTGTCCTTCTCGGCGAGCGAGACGATGCGGCCGATCGCGTCATATAGCGGCGTCATTCCGCGCGGGTTCACTTCGCGGGTGGTGACGTCGTTCCAGTCGCCGGCGTCGACGCCCTTGCGCAGCACGTCGAACTGGAGGCCGTCCTGTGCGTCGAACACGGCCAGGGTAATGTCGGCGTCGACCCGCGGGCCGCCATCAAGGGCTGCGAGGCCATCGGCATAGGCGTTCACCGAGGAGAGCGCTTCTGTCCAGATGGGCTCCATCGAGCCCGTCCGGTCGAGGAGGATATAGGAGTGCACAGCGGGATGGCGCGGCGGCTTGGCGAGCGCGGAGGTAGTGGTCAGCGCGCCTGCTGTTGCAAGGGCGAGGATGGCGGCGAGGGCGGTGCGGGCTTTCATTGTGGGTCCCCAGGAGATGCGCCGGAGCGCGGATGGTTGTGCCTTAGTGCAGGTTGAAGGCGAGGCTGGCGGCTTGGCGGTCCGGCTGGGGCGGCAGCGCGCCCGCGGCAGCCCACGTCACGCAGCTGATCAGCAGCGCAGTGAGCAGGAGGCGGATGGAGGTTCTCACGTTCAGTCCCCTGCAAGTCCCGCGGGCCGGTCTCCGGTCCCGTCGTGCACAACTTGTCGCAGCCGATTAAGGCCGCCGAACGGCGTCAATTGAGGCGGAACAGGGGATTGTTGAGTCAGGCTTGCCTTGGCGCCGCAAGCGCATCCGTGACGTGGAGGACGGCTCCAAGCACCTGACGGATGCGTGCAAGACGCGGCGCAGCCTGGCGCGCGCCCGGTTGCGAAGGCGGATCGAACACGCGAGGCGCGCCGGTCTCAGGTATCACCAGCACCAGCCGCCCATCAGCAATCGCACTTCTGGGAGCGCCGAGATGAGGCAGCGTGGCCAGCTGCGCGATCAGGGCCGGAACGGTGGGATTCCCGGATGCAAGCTGGTCCATAGATGTTGCGCCGGCAGGCGGCCCCTCGATCTCCACCAGCAGGCCCTTGAACGCGGACGCCTTGTCGGCGCCGGAGGGCGGGATCGTCTCGATCGGCGTGATGCGCAAGGCAAGACCTGCATGCGCGCCGGCGATTTCGCCGCTCGTTCTCACGCCCGATGCCGTGGGGAGCAGACCTGCACGCGACGCTTTTTCGAGATCGACAGTCGCAGCCTTGCGCCAGTTGAATGCGCCGAGGCCGCCGATCAGCACGTCGACGGCGCGCTGCGAATAGATGTCGGCATGTTCGCGCGCGCCCTTCGCCAGCGCCCAACCATAGCCGGCCAGCGCGCCGCCGAGCATCACGGCGGCGAAGTCAAACACGCCGCCCGGTGCGCCCATCGCCACGATTGCGGACCAGATCGCAATGCCGACTGATGCGCCCAGCGGCGCGCGCCAGGCCGCGCATTCAACCGTCCGGCGCGCGATGGGCTGCTGGAGCGCATCGAGTTCGGCAAGCGCAGGCGCAAGTTCGGGGTAGGGCGTCTCGGCCGTTGGCCGCGCAACCAGCTGCGCCGGAGCGCTGCCCAGCTTCAGTGCGACGGCCCCGCCGATTGCGATGGTGAGGACCGAGGCAAACAGGCCGCCGAACACGGTGGCGGCAAGGCCAACCACGCCCGGCGTACGGGTGTTGGCGCCGATGGCGATGCCGATCCAGACGACGATGGCGAGAACGGCGAACGCA
>CAIKXW010000282.1 GCA_903831485.1 uncultured Alphaproteobacteria bacterium
CGACGGGGCTCGCCGACAAGGCGGTCTCGCTGGTCTATGAGACAGTGATCCACAAGCGCGGGACGCAGGCCTGGGTCGATCGGTGCCGTAGCCAGATTTCCGGCGCGCTGCGCGAGCTGGAAATGAGCCGCATGCGGCATCCGACGGAGTGGTGGTCTGGCAAGGGCGTCGGGCATGCCGACGTTGCGGTTGGATGCGTGCTGCGCTTTCTCGGCGATGCGCATCCGGGGCTGTTCGACCTTGCGGATGGATGGCCGCTGCTGGCGGCGCATGCTGCACGATGCGAGTCGCTGGAGCCGTTTCAGGAGATACAGCAGCCGTTCCATGTGACGCCTCCGGAAGCGAGCGCTGCTCAATGAGCAGGGCGGGCGTGACGAAGCGTGCGGCAGGCGGCGCCCCGAAGCGCAAGGCGGCAGCCAATGTGGCGACGCCCGGCGTGTTGCCGGATCGCGAGCTGAAGGATGTCGTGGCGTCTGGCGCCATCTGGTCGGAGGGCGGCCTTCTGCCGGACCAGATACAGCCGGCGTCCCTCGACCTGAGGCTGGGCAGGGTGGCCTATCGGCTGCGCGCCAGTTTCCTGCCGGGCAAGCAGGTGGTGGCCGACAGGCTGGACGACAGCCTGGTGATGCACACGCTGGACCTGACGCGCGGCGCGGTGCTGGAAACGGGCTGCGTCTATCTCGTGCCGCTGCAGGAGAAGCTGAAACTGCCGGCAGATCTTTCTGCGGCGGCGAATCCGAAGAGTTCGACGGGGCGCATAGATGTGTTCGTGCGCGCGGTCTCCGATCGCGCGCGCGCCTTCGATGGCGTGCCGGCGGGATACACGGGTGATCTATACGCCGAGATCAGCCCGCGCACATTCTCCGTGCTGGCGCGAACGGGCGACAGGCTGCTGCAGCTGCGCGTGCGGCGCGGGCCGCAGACGCCGGTTCGCGACATGACGTTCAGCCTCGACCTGTTTCCGACCAAGTCCGACATTGTGGGCTATCGCGCGAAGCGCCACTCGCGCGTGATCGACCTCGCCGCCGTCGGTGCGCATGTGGTCGAGGATTTCTGGGAGCCGGTGCGGGCGCGGGGCGGTCGTATCGTGCTCGATCCCGGTGAGTTCTACATTCTCGCGTCGAAGGAAAAGATCGTCATTCCGCTGGACGAGGCCGCAGAGATGGCGCCGATCGCGCCGGAACTGGGCGAGTTCCGGGCGCACTATGCGGGCTTCTTCGACCCGGGCTTTGGCGTCACGCACTCCAAGGGCAAGGCCGTGCTGGAAGTGCGCTCGCGCGACGTGCCGTTCATCCTCGAGGACGGGCAGCCTGTCGGCCGGCTGGTGTTCGAGAAGCTGACGTCGAAGCCCGACGTGCCCTACGGCGCGGCAGGATCGTACTCGACTTATGCGGGGCAGGGCCTGCGACTGTCGAAATACTTCGAGAAAACCACGGATTGAAGCCCGCCGTTCAAACTCCGTTCAGGGGCGATACGCTTTAGTATCGAAATGAGACGCGGGAGGTTGGGATGATTTCGACGCGACGTGCGATGCTGGCAGGCGTAGGCGCGGTTGTCTTTGTCGGGTGTGCCAATGCGCAGGGTCTGCGCAACAGGAACAAGCCGCCGCCGGTCGATGGACCCTATGGCCCAGCAGCCGAATATTCGGCGGCGCGTCGCGGCGTATCGCTGCTGGTGATGCAGGCAGGGAAGGTGCTGTTCGAGACCTATCCCAATCCGGGAGGCCCGGCGAAGGGGTGGGAGCTTGCGTCGGGCACCAAGAGTTTTACCGGCGTGATCGCGGCGCTTGCCTCCGCCGATGGCCTTCTCAGTATCGATGAGCCGGCGGCGAAGACGCTGGTCGAGTGGAAGAATGACAAGCGCAACACGATCACCATCCGCCACCTGCTGACGCTCACGGCCGGACTGAAGGGCGAAGGCGATGTTGCCAGGCCGCCCAACTATCTGGACGCGATCAAGGCCAAGCCGATGCTCGAGCCGGGCAAGAAGTTCGACTACGGCCCAACGCCGTTCCAGTGCTTCGGCGAGATCATGAAGCGCAAGCTGAAGGCTGCCGGCCAGCCGGAGGACCCCGTCGCATGGCTGCAGGTGAGGCTGTTCAACAAGATCGGCGTCAAGCCGACAGACTGGAAGCGAGGCGCGGACGGCAATCCATACCTGCCGCAGGGCGCTCACCTGCATGCGCGCGACTGGGCGCGGTTCGGCCAGTGGGTGATGGACGGGGCGGCGGGCGCGGATCCCTGGGTCTACAAGGCGCTGTTCGAGCCGACGACTGCCAACCCAGGCTACGGGCTTTCCTGGTGGCTGCTCAGGCCTGGCCTGATCGGACCCTCGCCTCGTTCGGGAATCGATGGCGACGCGATCGGCGAGGCGGCGCTGGGTGAGGATGTGGTCATGGCGGCAGGGGCGGGCGACCAGCGGCTCTACCTGATGCGCAAGCGTGGGCTGGTTATCGTGCGTCAGGCGAACGAGATCCTCAAGGCGATGACGCAGCGGAGCCTCAAGTGGCGGGACGATGAATTTCTTCGCCTGCTCCCCACATGACTCTTTCTTCATGTAAGCGGTGAGCGTACACTCGCAGCCTTCGAACAAGGTGTTGCGTGGCGGCGAACCTCCTACTTGCGTTCTCTTTTGTCTCCCCGCTGATCTTTGCAGCGGTCGTCTGGCTGTCGCGTGCGGGGGCGCGGCGGACGCAGGCGGCGATCGCCGCGTGCTTTGTGGCGGCTGTGTTCAGCCTGTGCTGGGACGCGCTGGCGGTGCAGATGCATTGGTGGTCGTTTCCATCCAGTTCCGATCTGGTCGCGACATTGGCGTTGTCGATCTTCGGGGCATTCGTGTTCGGCGGGACGGCTGCGCTGATCGGCTGGCGCATGATGCGTTCGGGCGGGTGGACAGGCGCCGCGACATTCGTGTGCGCGTTTGTTGGCGTCAGCCTGATGCGGGATCACATGCTGGATGCGAACACCCAGCTGTTCGCGTTCGGCGCTGGCCCGACGGGACAGATCATGGCCAGTGTCGGCTATCTCATGCTCGCGCTGATCGGGCAGATCACGATGCTGGCGCTCGCCGGCCATCCGCGGCGTGACGAGCTGCGCACGAACTAGCCTCGCGGAAGCGCCGCAGCCTCGCGTGCGAGGGTGGCGATCTCGTCCCACTTCTTCGCATCGATGAGTTTTGGCGGGCAGACCCAGCCGCCGCCGACGCAGCCGACATTCGGGCGCATGAGATAGTCGCGCGCAATATCGAGCGAGATGCCGCCGGTGGGGCAGAATTTCACCGCGCCGAAGGGTCCGCGAAACGCATCCAGCATCGCCCGGCCGCCAGCCTGTTCGGCGGGGAAGAACTTGAAGCGCGTGACGCCGAGCTCAAGCCCGGCCATCAGTTCGGTCGCGGTGGCGATGCCAGGCAGGATCGGGATGCCGGCGTCGCGGCTGGCGGCCACGGTCGCGGCAGAGAGGCCAGGCGTGACGATGAAGGTCGCACCGGCGATGCGCGCCCGCGACACGTCTCCGGCAGAGACGATTGTGCCCGCGCCGACAATCGCGCCGGGGACCGTCGCCATTTCGCGGATACAGTCGAGCGCAACCGGCGTGCGCAACGTCACTTCGAGAACGCGAAGGCCCGCGCCTGCGAGCGCGGTGGCCAGGGGGATGGCGTCCCCCACGCGCTCGATGGTGATCACGGGGATCACCGGTTGCACGGCCATGAGATCGTCGACTGTCATGCGTGTCACCTAGCCGAAGTCGACATGAGATTGAAGATGCCGCCGCCGGCCTCGGCGTCGCCAGCGAGCGCGCGGAAGGGGGCGAAGAGTTCGCGACCCCAGCCGTGTTGTTCGGGCGGGGCTGCAGCGCGCGGGCGGACGGCGAGTACGGACGGGTCAACCATAAGGTCGAGGCGGCCATGCTCGGCGTCCAGCACGATGCGGTCGCCGTCCTGAATGCGGGCGATGGCGGAGTCCTGGTCGGCCCCGGGCGTGACGTGGATGGCGGCCGGGATGGCGCCCGAGGCGCCGGACATGCGGCCGTCGGTGACAAGGGCGACGCGGAAACCCTTGTTCTGCAGCACGGTGAGCGGCGGCGTGAGCGCATGCAATTCGGGCATGCCGTTGGCGCGTGGGCCCTGGAAGCGGACAACGGCGACAACATCGCGGTCGAGCTTGCCGGCCTTGAAGGCGGCGGAGAAGTCGGCCTGGCTTTCGAAGACCGCGGCAGGCGCGTCGATGGTGCGGCGGTCGGGCGGGACGGACGAGATCTTGATGACGCCGCGGCCGAGATTGCCTTGCAGCAGGCGGATGCCGCCTTCCATTTCAAATGGGGACGAGACAGGGCGGAGAATGGTTTCATCGAGCGATTTCGTCGGGCCATCGCGCCACGCAATCTTGTCGCCATCCATCCATGGCTCCTGCGTGTAGGCGCCAAGACCTGTGCCGGCCACCGTGACGGTGTTGCCGTGCAGCAGACCGGCGAGGAGGAGTTCGCGCGTGATGAAGGCCATGCCGCCTGCCGCGTGGAACTGGTTGATGTCCGCCGTGCCGTTCGGATAGACGCGCGCGAGCAATGGCGTGACGGACGAGATGTCGGAGAAGTCGTTCCAGTCCACGATGATGCCGGCGGCCTGCGCCATCGCGGGCAGGTGGAGCGCGTGGTTGGTGGAGCCGCCCGTCGCCATCAGGCCGACGATGGCGTTGACGATCGATTTCGCATCGACGACCTGCGCCATGTAGCTTTCGCCGGACTTCGCGAGATCGATGCAGCGCCCGGCGGCGGCGCGCACCAGCGCCTCGCGCAGGGGCGTGTCCGGGTTGATGAAGGCGGTGCCGGGGAGGTGAAGCCCCATCAGCTCCATCATCATCTGGTTCGAGTTGGCTGTGCCGTAGAAGGTGCAGGTGCCGGCAGAGTGATAGGAGGCGGCCTCGGCTTCGAGCAGGGTTTCGCGGGTGACCTGGCCGAGGGCGAACTGTTCGCGGACCTTGGCCTTCTCCTTGTTGCTGATGCCGGAGGGCATCGGGCCGGCGGGGGAGAAGATGATGGGCAGGTGGCCGAAGCTGAGCGCGCCGATGACGAGGCCGGGGACAATCTTGTCGCATGTACCGAGCATCAGCCCTGCGTCGAATGCGTCGTGGGTCAGCGCGACGGCAGTTGAGAGGGCAATGACATCGCGCGAGAAAAGCGACAGCTCCATGCCGGGGCGACCCTGCGTGACGCCATCGCACATGGCCGGTGTGCCGCCGGCAACCTGCGCCGTGCCGCCGGATTTGCGCGCGGCGTCTTTGATGATGTCTGGATAGTCCTTGAAGGGTTGGTGCGCGCTCAGCATGTCGTTGTAGCTGGTTACGATGCCGATGTTCGGTGCGCGACCGCGGATCGACAGCTTGTCGCCCAGCGGCACGGCGGCGAAGGCATGGGCGAGGTTGCCGCAGGACAGGTGCTGGCGCCCTGGGCCGGCGTTGCGCGCGGCGTCGATGCGATCGAGATAGGCGCGGCGGGTGTCGCCGCTCCGTTCCTCTATCCGTGCGGTGACGTCGGCGATCTTGGGATGAAGCGCCATGGGAGGCCTCGTGTTCGAATCCAGCCCCACATATCGTCCGTAATTCCGGTCAGGCCAACAGCCAGTCGAGAATCATCGTGCTGAGGTCTGCGCCGTAGCTGTGGCTGAGGTCTTCGATCTCGCGATACGTCACGGCTGCGCCAGCGCCGGACAGGTGTCGTTGCGCTTCGCGCGCCATGTCGACCGGGAACAACCAGTCGCGCTGGCCGTGAATGATGTGGATGGGCAGGCCGTTCATCCGCTCGCCCTCGGCCATGGCGGCGAGCATGGGATGGAAGGCGGCG
>CAIKXW010000283.1 GCA_903831485.1 uncultured Alphaproteobacteria bacterium
CGATCTGGGCCGCCATGCTCGTCTATCTCGCCCGCGCTGAAGGCTGGCGCTCGACCACCGGCCAGCCGCACCCGATCGCCGCCGCCATGGACAAGCTGTTCGCATCCCCGATCGCCGCCTATCTCGGCGCCCGGTCCTACTAGGTCTACCTCGTACACATGCCGATGATGATGCTGGTGGCCTGGCTGATGACCGGCAATCTCGCGCTGGCAGAGACCCCCGCGCGCATCATGGTCTGCGTGGGAACCGTGCTCGCCACGCTCGCCGCCTCCGACCTGCTTTACCGCTTCGTCGAGCGCCCGATGATCGCCCTTGGCGCCCGGCTGGCGCGCCGCCGCCCCACCGTCCTCCAGGCCGCAGAATGACCGCCGAAAACCGCCCTTTAGCTGGGCTTGCAGCCGCCTTTCACTTGACGTTCCCCGCGCCCGTCCATAGCTAGCCCTCATGGCAATCCGTCCCATCCTCACCGTCCCGGACCCGGTCCTCAAGCAGGTCTCCAAGCCCGTCGATGCGGTCACCGACGAAACCCGCGCGCTCATGGATGACATGCTGGAGACGATGTACGCCGCGCCCGGCATCGGCCTTGCCGCCGTGCAGATCGGCGTGCCCCAGCGCGTCATCGTGATAGACCTCGCCAAGGAGGGCGAAGAGCCAGCGCCGCGCTATTTCGTGAACCCCGAAATCCTCGAACTCGAAGGCGACAAGCAGGCCTACGAGGAAGGCTGCCTCTCAGTCCCCGACTTCTTCGACGAGGTCGAACGCCCCAAGCGCGTGAAGCTCCGCTACCTCAACTACCAGGGCGAGCAGATCGAGGAATGGGCCGAAGGCATGTACGCCGTCTGCATCCAGCACGAGATGGACCACCTGCAGGGCACGCTCTTCATCGACCACCTGTCGCGCCTGAAACGCTCCTACGCGATCAACAAGGTCAAGAAGGCCGCCAAGCGCAACGCGGCCTGAAAGCGCCTAGAACGGCGCGACCTGATCGTAGAGCAGCTTGCCGTACTTGTCGCGCTGCATCTGGCTGATATCGCCGCGTCCGCCATACGAGATGCGCGCTTCCGCGATCTTGGTGTGCTCGATCGTGTTGTCGGCCGCCACGTCCTCCGGACGGATCACGCCCGACACCAGCAGTTCGCGAAGCTCGTTGTTGATACGAACCTCCTGGCTGCCGCCGATCACCAGATTGCCGTTCGGCAGCCTGTCCGTGATCACCGCGGCGACCGTCAGGTTCACCGTCTCCTGACGGTTCACCGACCCCGTGCCGTTGGAACTCGTGGTCGAGTCGAAGCCCACCGCCGGATCAAGCGAGGCGCCCGAGCCGACAAGATTGCCTTCCAGCCCCGCCAGCGCCTGAATGCCGGCCTCGGTGTTCGACGTGCGGCTGCGCGCGGTGGTGTTGTTCACCTGTGCCGAATCCTGGATCTCGATGTTCACGGTGAGAATGTCGCCGATCTTCGCCGCACGCTGATCGTTGAAGAACGAGCGCGCGCCAGTCCGCCACAGCGAGTTCGGGGCCGCCGTTTCCATGTAAGGGGTCGGCAGCGGCATCGACACGCGGTTTGACCCCGCGATCGTCGCCGGGTTGTGGATCGGCGACATCTGCGGCGGCGCGACCACGTCGCCCAGCCCCGCGCATCCCCCCAGCATCAGCGTCGCAAGTCCCAGACCCGTCGTGAGTGTCGTCTTCATTGCATTCGCCTCAGTTGACCCGCGCCTCGCCGGGCGCATGCGCCACGGCTTCGATCGTCCGTTTGGAGTAGCTGTTGAGCACGCGCACGGCTTCGCCCTTCGCGGCTTCGTTCTGGGCGACGCCATCGACGGTCAGCTTCACGCCCGCCGTCGCATAGATCAGCGTCACCGGATCGCCCTTTCGGATCACCGCCGCGGCCTTGAGGTCCGCCGCCTGCAGCGGCTGCCCCGCCTTCAGGAGGCGCCGCGCCTCCATGCCAACCGCTGCATCAGGCTCGACGCCATTGCGCACCGGCCGCGCCGGATTGGCCGCCTGCCAGCCAAGGTCGCCATCGCTGATAACGCCGCCGCGCGGAACATCGCGCACCAGCACAAGCACCTGTCCGTCCAGCGCCTCGCCAGCGACCTGCTGCGCCGGATTGGCCGCGCGCGCCACATTCGCAGGCGTCGCATTGCCCGTGCGCGTGACCATCACCGGCGCATCCAGCGGAATGGCCAGCAGCACGCCTGCGCTCTTCGCGGTCGAAATCAGGAAGGCCGGATCGAGCGACAAGGTCTGGCCCGCAGGTGGCGCCGGCCCGATCAGAATGCCCGCAGCCTCGCCCGTAACCGGCGCCACATCGCCCAGCTTGATCCAGTCGCCGCTGACCTGCTTGACCTGCTTGACCTGCGCGCCCGCTGCGGGAGCGAGCGCGAGAAAAGCGAACGCGAGGGCGGCGATGCGGATCATGAACCTAGCGCAGGTTTGTCGTGGAGCGGAGCATCTCGTCGGTCGTCGTGATGACCTTCGAGTTCATCTCGTAGGCGCGCTGCGCCGTGATCAGCGCGGAAATCTCGGTTACCGCATTGACGTTCGACGTTTCGAGAAAGCCCTGCTGCACAGTGCCAAAGCCCACCGAGCCCGGCAGGCCACGATTGGCTGCGCCGGATGCAGGCGTCTCGAGGAATGAGTTGTCGCCGATCGCATCGAGACCCGCCGGGTTGACGAAGCGCGCCAGTTCCAGCGCGCCCACTTCCTGCGGATCGCTGCCATCGGCCATGATCACCTGCACAACGCCCTGGCGGTTGATCGAGATGCCCACGGCGTCCTGCGGCACGGTGATACCCGGCGCGACGATGAAACCGTCTTCCGTCACCACCTGTCCGTCCGCCGACAGCGAAAAGTTACCGGCGCGCGTATAGGCGTCGCGGCCATCGGGCAGCTGCACGATGAAATAGCCTTCGCCCTGGATGGCGACGTCGTAGAGGTTCTGCGTCTGCGTGATCGAGCCCTGTTCCGTCACGCGATAGACTGACCCGGCCTTGACGCCGACGCCCACCTGCACGCCCGTCGGCACGATCGTGCCCGCGTCGGACGACTGCACGCCCATGCGCTCCACATTCTGGTAGAGCAGGTCCTGGAATTCGGCGCGCTGGCGCTTGAAGCCTGTCGTGTTCATGTTCGCGATGTTGTTCGCGATCACTTCGACATTGAGCTGCTGGGCCTGCATGCCCGTTGCTGCGGTGTTCAGTGCGCGCATATGCGCCTCCTAAGGTCGTCAGCCGATACGGGCCAGCTTGTCGATCGATGTCCCGCGCAGCTCGTCTGCCTGCGCGATCATTTTTGAAACGGACGTGTATGCGCGGCTGATCTCGATCATCTCGGTCAGCTCAAGCACGGCGTTGACGTTCGAACCCTCGATGACGCC
>CAIKXW010000284.1 GCA_903831485.1 uncultured Alphaproteobacteria bacterium
GTTTCTCACCGACGATGAGCGTGTGAAGCTGCTGGTCGAAGCGCAGCACTGGTTCATCAACATTTCTGACTATCGCGGCTTCGACGATGCCGACGGGTGGCGGCACGCGGTGGCGCATGGGTCGGATCTCCTGATGCAGCTTGCTCTGAATTCGAAGATCGACGCCGAGGGCCTTCGGCTCATCGTGTCGGGCGTTGGCGCGCAAGCGGCGCCGCAGACGCACGCCTACATTCACGGCGAGAGCGAGCGGCTGGCGCGGCCGGTGCTGTTCGCGGCGGCGCGCGGCGCGATGGACGAGGCGGCGTGGACGGACTGGCTCAAGGCGATCGCGACGCCGAAGGATGCCGGTGCGGTCTTTTCGAGCGAGGCCGGGCTGGCGTGGCGGCACAATGCGCAGGCTTTCGTCCAGGCGCTCTATGTCAACGTCGTGCTTGGCGCTGATCCCGCCGACGACGTGATGCGGCCGGGCCTGGAAGCGGCATTGAAGGCCATGCCCTAGGCATGCGCTCATCGCGCCAGGCAGGCTGGCGGTCCTGCGCCGCTCTGTTAGGTTGGCCGCGTTCTGGCGTGGGTGGCGGTATTGAAGCGTTTTGTGGTCTGTTTTGACGGCACCTGGCAGAAGCTGCGCCAGCCGCAGCCCACCAACATCGCCATCATTGCCCGGAGCATCGCCCACACGCACACGCTGGCGGACGGCACGCAGATTCCGCAGATCGTGCTCTACAGCCAGGGCGTCGGCTCCAACGTCGATGCGCTAGGCAAGGACGGGTTCCTGGACGGGTTCAGCGAATGGCTGAACCGCATCCTTGGCGGCGTTTTCGGCGAAGGGCTGGAAGACAACATCGTCGAGACCTACCTGCGGCTGGCCTTCAACTATGAGGATGGCGACGAGATCTACGTGTTCGGATTCAGCCGCGGTGCGTTCTGCGCGCGCAGCTTTGCGGGGCTGATCGGGAGCGCGGGTATTGTCAGCCGCATGCATGCCGAGAAAGCATGGGACGCGTTCCGGCTCTATCGCGCGAACCCCGGACGAAAGGCCACCAAGTTCGAACTGGAAGACTATGAGCGCGCGCGGCGCGATTTCCGCGCGAGCTATGGCAAGGGCAAGCGGGCCGTGGATGGCACGCGTATCAAGTCTGAGGAGGCGCCGAAGGTCACCTATCTCGGCATCTTCGACACGGTGGGCCAGCGCGGCGTGCCGAGCGCGCTGGGCGGGCTGGCGTCGATGTTCAACAAGCGCTTTGGTTTTCACGACATGGAGATAGGCAAGTGTGTGCTGTCGGCGCGTCATGCGGTGGCGGTGGACGAGAACCGGCTCGGCTTTCCACCCACGCTGTGGGAGGGCGTGGACGAGGCCAACAAGCGCGAGCATTGCACGGACGGGCGCCAGCGCTATGCGCAGCGCTGGTTCATCGGCACGCATGGCGACATTGGCGGCGGGGAGGGATCGCCCTTGTCGGCGGCGCCGCTGAAATGGATCGCGGAAGGCGCGGCCGATTGCGGCCTGCGCTTCTACGGCAGCTATGGCGGCGATGAATCGCCGCTGAGCATTGCGGTGCGCGAGGCGGGGCTGGTGTTCAGCGGCCGCATCTCCCGCCCGCGTTTCTGGGACTCGCTGTCGCCGATGAACTATCCGTTCGCCTCGCGCCGCATCTGGGCTGCGAAGTCGCGCAAGGAGATGCCGACGGTGGATTATGCGGGCAGCGTTCTTGATCCAAGCGTCGTGCAGCGCCTGTCAGCGGCTGACCTGAAGCCGCGCTACAATCCGGGACCGCTGAAGCCGTTCAGGCCCGTGCTGGTGCCTGAGCCGCCGAAGCCGGAGAAGAAGGCGAAGGGCAATGCAAAGGCTGGCGGAAGGGCGAAATCGAGCGCGCCGGAGCCGGTTAAGGTGGAAGAGGCCGCGAAGTAGGCAAAGCCGGTGAGCACGCCCTCGTCGTCCTTAGAGACGATCACCATGATGGACTGGCGCCGTTGATGCGGCGTGCCCGCCATCACCCAGGATGAGGGCTTCCCTACAGCTCCCATGCAGCGAGATCCCTCATCCTTAGGAGGCCGTAGGCCGTATCGAAGGACAAGGGTGGGCTTGCTGATCTCTGAGACCGGCGTTCCGCGCCTCAATCCGCCTGCGGCGGGCCAAACGCGCTTTCGAAGAATTCGTAGACGAGCTTGCCTTCCTCAGGAGGTGTCGTCTCGATGAATTTCTCCTGACGATATCGACGAAGCTCGCAGTTCTGGTTGCCGAGGATGGCGAACTGGGCGCGTGAGGTGCAGAAGACGGTCGATGCATTCTTCAGGCGGCGGATGCCGTCGTCGGTCTGCATCTCCGCAAAAACGTAGTGCGGGGCCGTGATCAGGCTTTCGTCGACAGCGCGGACGCAGAGATTGGCGTCGATCAGCCACCAGCCGCGTGACTCAAGGCCGTCGGGGCGGCTGCGCGCCATCGCGGCAAGGATGCGGTTGCCGGTGCGATTGCATAGCTCCATGCCGACCTGCCGCGCTCGGCGGTTGGCGACGTCTTCCAGCACGTCGATCAGCTCAGCTTGTGTCGTGTTCGGCGGCAACTTGCGTTCGGCCAGGAAGGCGTTGATGGCCGCGCGACTCTCGCGGCCCAGATAGCCGTCCACGACATCCTGGAAGATGCCGGCGTCGTTGAGCAGGCGCTGGATGCCGGCATTCTGTGGCGACTGGTTGTTCTTGTCGTAAAGCTCCGTCTCCTTGAGCGTCATCGAGGCGCCCTTGCCATCGATGCGCACGGCGCTGAAGCCGCGCTGTTCCATGCCCATGGACTGGCAGGAGGAGGGATTCTCGACGGCGAACGAGCCGTTGGTGTCGACGCAGAGCGGGGTCTTGCCGCTCCAGTCGCGCTGGCCGCCGCGGTGGGCCTTGGACGAGCGGGCGAACACGAAATAGACGCCTGCCTTCAGCGGGCCTTCGAGGGCGGTCTCGCACTGGCCGGGACGGATGCGCGTCCAGCCTTCGACGATGACATCCTCGCTGTCCGGGCGCCCTGTGGCGGCCTCCACGACATAGCTGGTGTTGTTGCACAGCTGCCAGCCATTGGAGCCGCCCTGCGCGGAGGAGGGGACGATGAAGGCGGCCAGCAAAGCAACGAGCACGCCGAGCCGAAGGGGCCAGCTAGCCACGGGGTTTGCCGTTGTGAACCAGCGTACCGGCGCCATGTTCGGTGAAAAGCTCCATCAGCAGGGCATGGCGCTGCCTCCCGTCCATGATGACGGCGGCGCCGACTCCCTTTTCCACTGCCTGAATGGCCGTTTCAAGCTTGGGAATCATCCCCCCCTGAGCAGTTCCGTCTGCGATAAGACCGCGCGCCTCGTCGACGGACAGCTTCTCCATCAGCTTCCCGTCCTTGCCGAGCACGCCGGCAATGTCGGTGAGAAACAGCACGCGTTCGGCCTTGAGCGCGCCCGCGATGGCGCCGGCGGCGGTGTCTGCGTTGATGTTGAAGCTCTTTCCGTCCGGTCCGATGCCGACAGGGGCGACCACGGGGATGAAATCATCGTCCGCCTGGGCGGCCAATGCTTCCAGTACCGAAATGTCCACCTTGTCGGGCTCGCCGACAAAGCCGAGTTCGACCACCCGTTCGATGTTCGAATCAGGGTCGCGCTTGGTGCGCGTTAACTTCTGCGCGGTGATCAGGTTGGCGTCGATGCCCGACAGGCCGACGGCTTTCACTTTCGTGACGCGGTCCGGGTCTGCGCCGTCGATCTGGAAGGCCTGGTTGCCGGCGGCGTTGATGGCGCGGACGATGGATTTGTTGATGCCGCCTGCCAGCACCATCTCGACGATCTCCATCGAGGCCGCGTCGGTTACACGCAGGCCATCCTCGAACGTCGACTTGATGCCCAGCTTCTCCAGCATGCGGCCGATCTGCGGCCCGCCGCCATGGACGACGACGGGGTTGATGCCGAGCAGCTTGAGGAGGACCACGTCGCGGGCGAACAGGTCCGCCAGCTCCTGGTTCTCCATGGCGTGGCCGCCATACTTGATGACGATGGTCTGCCGGTCATAGCGCTGGATGTAGGGAAGCGCCTCCGACAGCAGGCGCGCGGTGGCGAATGCATCCGCGTTGGGGTCAGCAATCAGGGCAGGTATCTTCGTCATGGCGCGCGGTGTAGCGGGTTTCGGGCGGGGGTAGAAGACCCCGCCTGAACCCTAGTTCTTGAGCCGGTAGCCCGTCTTGAACATCCAGCTGACGACGGCCAGCAGCACGGCGATGAACACGGCGGTGACGCCAAGGCTCAGCATCACATTGTCGCCTTCGAGGCCAAAGAACGCCCA
>CAIKXW010000285.1 GCA_903831485.1 uncultured Alphaproteobacteria bacterium
ACTTGAGGAATACGCCCGTGAGCTCGGCCCCGAACCTTGCAGCTATGCTAACCGCGGCCCTGGCGCGCGCATTGCCGGATACAGAGTTCTCCAGTTGAACCAGAACGCTCCTGTAAGTCATGGCGGCTCTCCATTGCAGGGTGCAACACTAGCGGGTCGGTTCTTCTCCGGTTTGACAGGTGTCAAGTATCAGCGTCGCTGTGCGAAAACGCGGGTGCGCGGTGGAGACGCCGAGAACCGGCTGCGCTCACTTTCCATATCTGGCTGAACGACAGCTCGCAAGCGCGGCTGCCCTCCGGCCTCAACCGGATGGAACGTGGCGCAACCCGCCAGCGCGCTCAGTTCGGGCTGAGAGACGCGCTGGACGGGTATGCCGGATAGACCGGCCGCTTCGGTTCAACGGGCTTGCTTGACGCCAGGAGATCAAGGGCGATCCTCACGGCCTCCTCAAGTTGCGGGTCGCGGCCGGCGGCGACAGCCTTGGGATCCTGGTCGACCTCCACGTCGGGAGCGACGCCATAGTTCTCGACTTCCCACTCTCCGCCTGGCGTGAAGAACCCGACATTGGGCGAGGTAACCTGCGCGCCGTCCATCAGCTGCGGCGTACCGCCAATGCCGACCAGACCGCCCCAGGTGCGCTTGCCGACGAGCGGCCCGAGCTTGTTGGTCTTGAACATCCAGGGCAACGCATCTCCGCCGGAGCCGGAGACTTCGTTGGCGATCATCACCTTGGGCCCGAGGATGGCGGCCGCCGGCGTCCGTTCGATCGCTCCGTAGCGCGCAGACCAGAAGCTCTGCAGCCCGCGCCCCAGCACTTCGATGATGTAGTCGGCCATCTGGCCGCCGCCATTGAAGCGTTCGTCGATCACCACGCCCTGCTTGTCGGTCTGGGCGAAGTAGTAGCGGTTGAACGCGGTGAACCCGCCATTGCCGGTGTCGGGGAGGTAGACATAGGCGAGCTTGCCGCCCGACATTTCGTCGACCTTCTTCCGGTTCGTCTCGATCCAGTCGAGGTTGCGCAGGCGCTGCTCGCTGTTGACCGGAACGACGGAGATGTCGCGGCTGGAATTGCCACTGGCGAGTTTCAGAGTGATGAGCTTGCCTGCGGTACCTTCCAACGGCTGCTGGATGTCTGTCGATGCGTCCAGCGGCTTGCCGTTGATGGCGGTGATGCAGTCTCCCGGCTTCACATTGAGTCCCGGTTGGGAGAGAGGCGCTTTCACGTCCGGCGACCACGATCCCGGTGTGTAGACCTTCGCGATGCACCAGCGGTTGTTGCGAATGACATAGTCCGCGCCGAGCAACCCGCCTTCAACTCGCGGCGCCGAGGGGATCGCTCCGCCCGACCCGCGCAGGTGGCCGACCGAGAAGCCGGTCAGCATTTCCTGGAACACGTAGTTGAGGTCCGATCGCGACTGCACGGCTTCCGCATAGGGCGCGAGCTGCTTCTCGGCGGCGACAGTGTCGAGGCCGTGGAAGCCGGGATCATAGAAATAGGCGCGCTGGATTCGCCAGACTTCCCTGTACATCTGCGCCCATTCGGCCGCTGGATCGACGCGGACTTCGAGGCTGTCGAGCGAGAGGTTGGTGTCCTCCGGCTTCGGCGGGGCTGCGCCCATCGCCTTGGCCGGGACGATGCTGTAGCGCGTTCGCGCCGGCGGGCCGCCCGGGGCAGCATCCGGCGCGCGCTGCGTGCGCGAGCTGAGAAGGAGCTTCTCCCCGTCCGCCGTCACTTCGTAATCGACGACATTCTCGGCGACTTTCTCGATCTTGCGGTCTTCGAGCGTGAAGGTGTGGAGGGTGCCGTTCGGTCCCTGAGCATTGGGATCGTTGGCCGACATGTCGGCGAGCCAGAAGATCACGCCGGGCTTTCCGGTGTTGAGCTCGCTGTAGGGACCGGGAGGAACCGGCAGCGCGACGGTGCGCGCGGTGATCGCCGCCATGTCCATGCCGGCAAGGTCGATCGCCACGGGCTTGGGCGCAGGGGGAGTCGAGGCCGTGCCTGGCTTGTCGTTCGCGTCGGCCTTGGCCTTGCTTGCCTTGCCCGCGGGCGTCGCGTCAGCTTTGTCCCTGGCGTCCTGCTGGGCCTCAGCAACGGACTTTTCTTCATCGCTTTCCGGCTCGATCGGGGACGGCGTGGCCGCCGTGAGCGCCAGCGCGTAGATCGAGCGCGTGGGCCGGTAGAGATTGCTGGACATATCGAGGCCGTGCATCACCGGCCCGGCATTGTTGCTCGCGAGGAAGTAAAGATACTTCCCGTTGCGGTCGAAGGCGGGATAGCGGGCGTCGCCCATGCTGTCCGTCACCTGCATCGCCGTGTTGCGCTCGGCCGAGTAGAGCACGATGCCGTGCATGTGGTTCTTCAGCGAGCGCGTCCACGCCAGCCATTTCGAATCCGGCGACCACGCCATCGCATAGGTCTGGTCGGTGAAGCCGCCCCAGACGTTCGGCTCGCCCGCTTCGTTCACTTTTCCGGAAGCAAGGTCCAGCACATAGGTAT
>CAIKXW010000286.1 GCA_903831485.1 uncultured Alphaproteobacteria bacterium
ATGACGTTGAGCGCCAACCGCATGTCGCCGCGGGCGGGTGTCTTCCACAGAAAATCGTAGACCTGCGGCTCGATCTCCCGGATCTGGAGGAAGGCCGGGCGGATTTCGTGCGCCGCCGCACTGGGCGCGAGACCAGCGAGGCCCGCGAGTAACAACAGGACAAGGCGCAGGATCACTCGCCGACCTCGGGCGTGCGCTTCGTCTTCGGTTCGGGATTGGCCGTCGCAGGCAGGTCACTCCACGGGTCAGGCCAATCGATGCTGATGTCATAGCGCTTGCGCATGCGTGCGTGGAATTCGTCCCGCCCTGCATTACGCCGGGCTTCGATCCAGTCGGCGCGAACCTTGTCGCGTATCTCGGAAAGCGCTGAAGCGCGGCCCGGCTCAATCTCCATGAGCAGCACGGCATGGTGACCAAAAGCAGACGCGACAGGGCCGAACCAGCTCTCCCCCTTATGCGAGAAAACCGCCGCGGCGAATTCATCGCCGAACAGGGACGATATGCCGGCCTGCGTTGTCAGAGGCATTGCAGCAGGAAGCATGGAGCTATCGCCCATCCCTGCCGGGTCGGCTTTGGCGTTGAGACGCGCCAGAAACTTCTCGGCGTCGGCCTTGGCTGACTCTCCACGACGGTCGGCGCTGGCCATGACCTGACGGATCGCGCGGCGCTCCGGCATCCGATATAGGTCAGCATTGGCATCCAGCCATTGCTGGAGGTCAGCGTCTGTGGGCTCGCTGCTGGCCGCGCCATCCTCGATCAGGAATTCCAGCTTCTGGCGCATGCGCCGGCGCACGATGGTGTCATCCGCATCCAGCCCCATAGCGACCGCCTCGCGATAGGCGACCTCCTCGCTGATAAAGTCGTCAACGAGAGTTTCGAGTTCACCCCGGCTCGGCATGCGCCCCGAAAGCAGGAGGAAGCTCTCGGCGATCTGGTTGACGCGGCCCTGCGAGATCGCGATCGCGCCCCCCGTGGAGCCCTCGTCGGGGCCCTTGATCAGCCCATAGGCGAGAAACAGGGCAAGGCCGATTGCCATGAAATGCACAAGTGGCTCGCGAACCACCCGCCCGACGAGAGCAGCAAAGCCGCCTCCCCGGCCACCTTCACGTCCGTCCCCTTGCTCCATCACGAGGGCCTAGGTGGCCCTGGTCGGGATAAACCAGATCGGCGACGTATAGGCGCGCTCCTGAATCGTCGTCTCCAGATGCGGGCTGGGCGCGATCCCGGCGCGGATCGCGTCCCATGTCGACCAACGGCAGGTCGGATTCTCGATCACGCGCGCATAATAGAATGCGTTGGCCCTCGGGTTGAACTCCGGGTCCTTCCAGCTCGCGCTCAGTTCGGCATCGCCCTTGTCCTGCGTGTAGGCGCAAGTCTTCACATCGACGGTCGCGCCATTGTCTGCACAGCGATGCGTCGTCGGATTGATTGCGCCGCCGTCCGCGCAAGCCACATCGAACACCTTCTCCTGCGCCTTGCCGGCGCCATCGAGCCAGGCCTTCACGATCTGGATGCGCTGCAATGGCGCTGAGTTTGCGTCGCGCATCGCCATGACGAGAAAGTCCGGCGCGCCGTCGGGCCTGCCAACAAGGTCAGCGCCCATCGACACGCCATTCGCGTACGCGGCCTTGACGCCTTCGTCGGTCGCCAGCGATGCGCCGCCAATGCCATAGCCGGCAAAGAATCGTACGCGTATGCGCGGACCCGTGGTGGCAAATGTCTCCTTGCGGCGGAATGCGGCGTAGATTTCCTCGCGCGTATTCTCTGGCGCCCAGACCCCCGTCAGCCCCGACGCGCCCCAGGTGGAAAAGCGGGCGATGTTGTCGGGTATCTCATAATTGTCCCACGTCTTGCCGGCAGGCGGCGCAGAGCCTCGCAGGTCTGGCGTGGCGTCCCGAATGCCAACCTTCGAGTGGTAGTTGTCTTCCTCGTAGCTTCCAGCCGCGTTGTGAGTGTCGCTCGCACCCACCAACCCAACCTTGTATGGATTGGCGCCCGTGGCGGCTTCGATCTCGAGGCCATCCTTCAGCGCCTTGCGGACATAGCCGCCGTCGAACTTGGTGATCGGGATCGCGTTGCCGATATACCACTCCATGATCTCGAAGCCGGCGAACTCGTCATTGGGCGACAGCAAGGGATGCGTCTCCGACGTGCCCTTGACCTGAGTTACCTCCGCCAACGGTTCATTGCGAAGCCGCAGCTCGGCCCACTCCCGGTCAACCGGCTGTCCATTCCACTTGGTGCGTTCGAACATCGTTCCGTTCGAACCGTTGCCGTTGTGCGGGATGGCGAGCGATTCCATGCCCAGCGCCCGCTGCTGATCCATCCACTTCCACAAATCCTCGGGGTTCTGCGACTGCAGCGCCGAGTGCGGCATCATCGGCGCCGTCGCGCCGGAAAAGATCACATTCCGATGCAGATTCCGGCCTTCGGGCGCTGAGGTGAATTCATAACCAATCAGCGTCGTGAACTTGCCCGGCTCATAGTGCTTTTCAGCCGCCGAGATGATGTCCATCCATGCATTTTTCACCGTGCGGAGATCGGCGAACTCCGGCATCTGCTGGCCATCGCGCAGCGTGTCAGCAAACTTCCGGAAAGCCGTGTTCACCTGCACCTGGTCGGTGGAGAACAGCTCCTTGGCATACGGCACCTTGGCATAGGGATCGCCTTCGGTGTCGATGGCCGGAAGCACGCCGAGATATTCGGCATGGTCTGTGATCGCCATGAAGTCGAGCGGTCCCGACTTCATCTTCAGATCAACCCCGGTGGCATGCTTGATCGCGCCGCCCTTGGCGTAGGCGTAGGCCTCATCGGGGGAAGCGCGCACATTGAAGATGTAGGCGTCGAACGAGTTGCGGGTGTGAATGTGCAGGTCGCCGAAATAGGCGTTCTTCAGGGCGTTGGGCGCCGGCCGCGGAGCGTCGGCGGTCGCCTCACTCCCGGCAGGGTCGCTAGAGACGGTGCGCTGGTCGACGCACGCCGTCAGGACGAAGGCCGAAAGACCCGTCAACAGAATCGAACGCAGATTCACGATCCGACCTCCCATGTGTTACCCTGCGGTACAATGTGAAGGACTAAGTCGAAGGCGTCCAGCGCCCCGCGCCAGACTTCTACCCGGGTGGACTTCGCGGCAGCGTGAGTCCAGCTTCCCTACCCAACCGTGTCGCGGCAAGTTCAGAGACTCAGCATGACGCAACGTCCAAGCAGTTCACGACGTATCGTCCTGGCGGCACAGGCCGTCGGACGGCCGACGCGTGAGACATTCCGGGTGGAGGAGGTAGCCCTGCCGGCGCTCTCCGAGGGACAAGTATTGACCCGGACGCTTTACTGCTCGGCTGACCCGGGCACGCGCTCGCGCCTCTCGTCCGGGGCCAGCTATGCGCCCCCGCTGCGGATTGGCGACCCGATCGACGGGTTTGCAATCGGCGAAGTGATCGAAAGCGCCAACCCCCGCTTTGCCGCCGGCGATATCGTGGCCACAGGCGGCGGCTGGGCAGAACATGCGATCTTCGCTGGTCGCGGCTACATCCAGAAGATCCCGCACCGACGCCTGCCGCTATCATACTGGATCGGCGTGCTTGGCGTTCCGGGGATGACCGCATGGTTCGGCCTGAAGCGTGTCGCCGCGTTGAAGGCCGGCGAACGCGTGTTGGTCACCTCGGCGGCCGGACCTGTCGGCGCGACGGCGGCGCAGATCGCCCGTGGCCTCGGCGCGTCCCGCGTGGTCGGCACAGCCAGCGGCGCAGACAAGGCAGTGTGGTTGCACGATGAGGCCAAGCTGGATGTGATCATCGACTACAAGACGACGACAGATCTCGTTGCTGACCTCAAGGCTGCGAGCCCCGATGGCTACGACGTGCTCTTCGACAATGTCGGCAATGCGATGATCGACAGCGTCATCCCTCTGTTGCGACCGGGAGGCCGCATCGTGATTTCGGGCCAGCTCGCGGACTACAACGCCGCGACAGGCGATGTACCCGGCATCACCAATACCCGCTACTTCATTGCCAGCCGTTTGCGCATGGAGGGTCTGGTCGTTTTCGATGACCTGAAGGGTTTCCCCGCCGCGCAGGAAGAACTTGGCGCCATGATCGAGCGGGGCGAAGTGAAGGTGCGCGAACACCGCTATCGCGGTCTGGAGTCAGCGCCGCAGGCCTTCATCGATCTGTTTGCCAGTGACAGTTTCGGGCGGCGCATCATCGAGATTGGCGCGGAAGCGGGTTGAGGAACGACACAACGATGACTCCCGACTTCTCCCGATATGAACGCATCGTCGCAACACGAAGCGACCGCATCCTCACGCTGACGCTGACAGCGCCCAATCCCGTCAACGCCGTCGATGGCGAGATGCATCACGAACTGTCGCGGATATTCCTTGATGCGCAGGACGACCCGGCAAGCGACCTGATCGTGCTGACTGGAGCGGGCCGCGCCTTCTGCGCGGGCGGCGACACGGCCTGGTTCAAGACGCACATCGAGAACCCGGCCTCTTTCCGTGCTCTAGGGCCTGAAGCAAAGCGGATCATCACGTCTCTCCTGGAACTCGAAAAGCCGATCCTGTGCAGGCTCAACGGCGCCGCGGCCGGGCTAGGAGCCACGATCGCCCTGATGTGCGATGTCATCATCGCGTCCGAAAAAGCGGTCGTGGGCGACCCGCATGTCAAGGTCGGCCTGGTCGCCGGAGACGGCGGGGCGATCATCTGGCCGCAACTGATCGGTTTCGCTCGCGCCAAGGAACTGCTCATGACCGGCGAGATGCTCACCGCCGAACGCGCCCTGCACCTCGGCCTGATCAATCATGTCGTTGGGCACGACCAACTCGATGCCAAGGTGGCAGAGGTCGCGGACAGGATCCTCGCAAACCCCAAATGGGCGGTTCGGTGGACCAAGACGACTGCGAACATCCCCCTACGTGCGCTTGCCGCACAACTGCTGGATGCCGCGATGGCTTACGAACTCTTGTCAAACTCCCTCGACGATCGTCGCGAAGCCGTCGCCGCTTTCGTCGAGAAACGTCCCCCTAACCTGACGGGCGAATGATGATCGCAAACACGCTGCCCGAAGCCGAGCACGTCACCACGCTGCGCAACCAGCTACGCCGCTTCGTCGCCGAGAAGGCGCCGCGGGAAAAGCGCCGCGCGTGGGACAAGGCGCACGACTGGCCACGAGACCTGTTCCGCGAACTCAGCGACATGGGGATATGCGGCCTGACAATCGCCGAGGAGCATGGCGGGCTTGGACAGGATATCGTCGCCGCTGTCGCGGTGATCGAAGAACTCGCGCGCGCCGGCCCGTTCCTCGCCGGGCCCTTCATTCACTGCGCATTCTATGGCGGCATGAACATGTCGGAGAACGGCTCCCCGGCACAGAGGAACGAACTGCTGCCTAGGCTGGCGCGCGGCGAA
>CAIKXW010000287.1 GCA_903831485.1 uncultured Alphaproteobacteria bacterium
CAGCAATTGCGGATTGATGATTTCGCCCCCCGCAAAGTGCCCGCCCATCGGGATCACGCCGAAACTCGTCTTGTGGCCATAGACGCCACAGAACGCTGCCGGCACACGCACCGATCCCCCGATGTCGGAGCCAAGCTCGATCGCCGAAAACCCCATCGCGATCGCAGCCGCGCTCCCGCCCGACGATCCGCCGGCCGACTGCTCCAGACCGTGCGGATTGCGTGTACGGCCATGCATGGGGTTTTCGGTCTGCCAGTCCGCCAGCACCGGCGGCACATTCGTCTTGCCAAGCACGACGGCGCCAGCCGCCTTCAGCCGCTGAACCGCCAGCGCGTCCTCACGCGCGCGGTGATCCCTGTGCGCCTCCAGGCCCCACGTCGTCGGATGCCCGCGCAGGTCGAAACTTTCCTTCACCGTCATCGGAATACCGGTCAGCGCCTTGAACTCACCACGCGAGATCGCCACGTCCGCCTGGCGCGCTTCGGCGCGGGCGCGGTCGAAGTCCCGCACCACGACGGCGTTCACCTGACTGTCCAATCGTTCGATGCGATCGATATGCGCATCACAGAGTTCGGTGGCGCTGAACGTCTTCTTGCGCAGTCCGGCGGCAAGCTGGCTCGCAGTCGTGCGGTGCAGGCTCGGATCGGTGGTCATATCTGCAGTCTAGCGCAGACGCTCTTCCGCGTCAGCCCGAACGTCGACGGCGCAGATGCGAAGAAAATCAGCAGCATTGGCGGCGCCCGCTTCCATCCCGTCGCGTCGCGCTCTAGTTATGGGGCAGAGGAGTCTCGCCCATGCTGAAGCCTTTTTCCGTGTTTGCGTTTGCAGCCATCTCCCTTGCGGCATGCTCGAACCCTGCTGGCGATCTTGATGGTAATCTCGAGATCGGCGGCACCGACCCGGCCTACTGGACTGTGCAGGTCGATCGCGAGACGGGCAAGTCGCTGATCTCGATGCTCGGTGAAGCCAGTCTTGAGGGCGATGCGCCTGTGAGATCGCAAGGCGAGGCCGGCGCTTTCCTGCTCACGTCGAAAACACCCCAGGGCGACTTCGTGATGACGTTCACCCAGAAGGAATGCTTCGACGGCCTTGCCGAGACCGCGCGCCCCTGGAGCGTGACCGCCACCTGGAAAGGCGAAATCCTCAATGGCTGCGCAACGCCCAGCTAGCGTGCGCGCGGCGATTGACTTGGACAAGGCCGCGCGGCCACTGTCTGTCGTCTGCAGCCACCATAGGTGACTCCCATGCGTCTTGCCTTCGCCACGCTCGTTTGCGCGACCACGCTGCTGGCGGTTGCCTGCAGCAGCGGCGCGGCCGAGCCAGGTTCACCCGACTGGTGCAAGAATACGCCGCAGGACAAGCAGGTCGAAGATCCGACCGCTATGGCGAAATGCATGGAACAGGCTGCTTCGTAGAGGCCTCACGCGCGCGGATGCGATTCCGCGTGCACTTTCATCAGGCGGGCTGCATCGACGCCGGTGTAGATCTGCGTCGTCGACAGGCTGGCATGGCCCAGCAGCGCCTGGATCGATCGCAGGTCGCCGCCATTCGCCAGAAGGTGCGTCGCGAACGAATGGCGCAGCGCATGGGGCGTCGCCGTTTCCGGCAGGCCCAAGCGATGGCGCAGCTTCTCCATCAGGCGCTGCACCATGCGCGGATTGAGCGGGCCGCCCTTTTCGCCACGAAAGATTTGCTCGTCCGTCGCTGACGGGTAGGGACAAAGCTTGGCGTACTCATTCACCGCCTCGCGCACCGCGCGGATCAGCGGCACGATGCGAACCTTTCGCCCCTTGCCGAAGACGCGCAGCTGTTCGCCCGACGGCACATCCTTGCCAGTGAGGGCGAGTGCTTCCGACAGGCGAAGCCCCGCCCCATATAACAGCGACAGGATCGCGGCGTCGCGGGCGAGCACCCAGGCGGGCGCGTCGTCGCCATCGCCTTCACCGGCCATCTCGATGGTCCGCGGCGCGATCTTCTCCGGCAGCGGCCGCGGCAGGCGATGCGGTCGGCGCGGGCTCTCGAACATCATCGCTTTTGCATTTGCCGAATCGAGACGGCGGTCGAGGAAGCGATAGAAGGCCCGCAGACTGGACGCGGCCCGCGCACGCGAGGAGGCGGCGAGATTGTCCTGGCTGCGGCGACGCGCGAGCCAGGCGACGACATCGTGACGGGTAAGGCTCTTCAGGTCGGACACGTGCGGTTCGCCGCCCAGATGCTCGACCAGGAATCCGATGAAATTGCCGATGTCGCGCTGGTACGCCTCGATTGTCATGGGGGATGCACGGCGCTCTGTCTCCAGCCAGATGGAGAATTCCTGCAGTGCTTCGCGGGCCGTGTGGGGCGTGCTCATGGCCGGCAAGGTGGCCCTGCGCCGTTAAGGCCGCGTTTCGGATGGCAGGCGGGCGGTTGAACATGCTGCGTTCACGGTCCATTCTCCCCTCATGCCGTCTCGACCACGAATCGTATCGGTGCTGTTGCCACAGCCCCTGCCGGAGCCGTTCGACTACGAACTGCCCGAAACCCTCGATGCGGGTCCCGGCAGCTTCGTGACCGTCCCGCTCGGCCCGCGCGAGATGACCGGCGTGATCTGGGCCGAGCGTGGCACGCCGTCCAACCGGAAGCTGAAGCCGGTGCAGGACGTGATCGGCGCGCCCGGCCTTTCGGCCAACATGCGCAGCTTCATCGAGCGGGCGGCCAAATACATCTGCGCGCCATCCGGCATGGTTCTCGCCATGGCGATGCGATCACGCGAGGCGCTGGACGAGCCGCCGGTCGAAACGCTGGTTGTTCGAACAGGCGACACGCCGCCGCGCATGACGCCAGCCCGAGAACTGGTGATGGCCCAGGCCACCGAGCCGATGTCAGGCGCCGAACTTGCGCGAAGGGCTGGCGTGTCCTCAGGCGTCGTGAAGGGGCTGCTGGAAGCCGGCGCGCTGATGCATATCGAGCGCTCGCTCGATCCGCCCTTTCCGCAGCCCGATCCCGCCCTCCCGGCCAAGCAACTCACCGGCGAGCAGGTTGAAACGTCGGCCTATCTCCGCAGCATGGTGCGCGAGAACACATTCCGTGCGGCCTTGCTCGATGGCGTCACCGGTTCCGGCAAGACGGAAGTCTACTTCGAGGCCATCGCCGAAGCGCTGCAGGACCCCGAGGCGCAAGTCCTCGTCCTCCTGCCCGAGATCGCACTGACGCAGGCCGTGACATCCCGCTTCGAGGATCGCTTCGGCGTCGCCCCGGCGGAATGGCATTCGGCGGCGGGATCATCGGCGCGGCGCAGGGTCTGGCGCGAGGTGGCGGCGGGCAGGGCGCGGATTGTCGTCGGCGCCCGCTCGGCGCTGTTCCTGCCGTTCGCGAAACTGCGCCTGATCATCGTCGATGAAGAACACGACCAGTCCTACAAACAGGATGACGGCGTCCTCTATCACGCTCGCGATCTCGCTGTTCTGCGGGCCTCAGTCGAGCAATGTGCAATCGTTCTCGCTTCCGCGACGCCCTCGCTCGAGACGCTGCATAATGCTCAGGTGGGAAAATACGTGCACCTTCGCCTGCACGCTCGCCCAGGCGTCGCGACCTTGCCCCAGATCGCTCTCGCCGACATGCGCGAGGAGCCGCCCGAGACCGGCCGCTGGATCGGGCCACAACTTGCCGGCGCCATTGAGCAGACGCTGGCGGCAAAGGAGCAGGCGCTCCTGTTCCTGAATCGCCGGGGCTACGCGCCATTGGTGATCTGTCGCGCATGTGGCGAGCGGCTGAAGGCGCCCGACACAGATTCATGGCTGGTCGAGCATCGCTATACCGGGCGGCTGGTCTGCCACCTGACTGGCTTCACGATGGAAAAGCCACTCGCCTGTCCGCATTGCGGCGCGCGCGGATCGCTCACCGGCGTTGGCCCCGGCGTCGAGCGGCTGGCGGAAGAGGTGCACACGCGCTTCCGTGGCGCCCGCGTCGAAATCCTGTCGTCGGACACCGTCGCATCGGCGGAAGACCTGCGCAGCCTGATCGCACGCATGGAAACCGGCGCGATCGACATTCTCATCGGCACGCAGATCGTCGCCAAGGGCCACAATTTTCCGACGCTGACGCTGGTCGGCGTCGTCGACGCAGACGCCGGCCTGCGTGGCGGTGATCTCCGTGCGGGGGAGCGCACCTTCCAGCTGTTGCTGCAAGTCGCGGGCAGGGCGGGGCGGGCCGATAAGCCGGGCCGCGCCATCATCCAGACCTACGCGCCCGAAAGTCCCGCCATCGCGCTGCTGGCTGCCGGCGATCGCGACGCCTTCATCGCGCACGAGCTGGATCAACGCCGTCTTGTAGGCTTCCCGCCCTACGGCCGCCTCGGCGCCGTGATCCTCTCCGCGCCCAGCGCCGAGCAGGTCGATGATGCCGCCCGTATGCTGAGCGAAGGCCAGCCCAACGCCACGGGCATCGATGTCTGGGGCCCAGCGCCTGCGCCGATCACAATTCTGCGCGGGCGTCACCGACGCCGCTTCCTCGTCCGCTCCGACCGCAATGTCGATCTCTCTGCTTTTCTTGCGGCGTGGAAGGAGCGCGTGAAACTGCCA
>CAIKXW010000288.1 GCA_903831485.1 uncultured Alphaproteobacteria bacterium
CCGGCTGGCAGGTTGACGACGCCGCGGACGTTCTGGTCCGCCTGTTTCGGGTCGATGCCGAGGTTGACGGCGATCTCGATGGTTTCGTCGAACTTCGCTTTCGCGTTGCCCTTCACGAGTTTCACGGCGTCCGTGACCTTGTAGACCTTGGTCGGGTCGACGGTCTTGCGGGCGGCGGTTGTGCGTTTTCCGAGTGCCATTGGACTACGCTCCCGTCACTTGGAGACCCATCGCGCGGGCGGAGCCGGCGATGATCTTGGCGCCTGATTCCACATCGTTTGTGTTCAGGTCCTTGAGTTTTTTCTGAGCGATCTCGCGGCACTGGTCCATCGTGACCGTGCCAGCGCTGTCGCGGCCCGGCAGTTTCGAGCCGGACTGGATCTTCGCTGCCTGCTTCAGGAGGTAGGACGCCGGGGGCGTCTTGATCTCGAAGGTGAACGACTTGTCCTGATAGTAGGTGATGACCACGGGAAGGGGCGTGCCCTTCGTTTCCTGCGCGGTGCGGGCGTTGAACGCCTTGCAGAATTCCATGATGTTGATGCCGCGCTGACCGAGAGCGGGGCCGATTGGCGGAGACGGGTTGGCGGCTCCGGCGGGAACCTGAAGCTTCAGGCTCCCCAGCAGTTTCTTTGCCATGTTTCCCTCACTTGTGGCGGCCTGTCGGGTGTTTCACCGGCAGACGAGCCTCGCCGGACCATCCGGAAAGGCGGGGGGTGCGTGGTGGGGCTGGCTAAGGCCTCCCACGCGAAAGCGGGGCAATACGGGCTGTCCGGCTGAAAAGCAAGCGCTTTAGCGACCTGCGCCGTGCGCGATCAGACCTTGGTGACCTGACCGTATTCGAGGTCCACAGGCGTCGCGCGGCCGAAGATGGTTACCGTGACCTTGAGGCGGCCGGTGTCTTCGTCGATCGAGTCCACGGCGCCTTCGAAGGAGGCGAACGGGCCGTCGGTGACCTTGACCTTCTCGCCGATCTCGAACTGCATTTTCGGGCGCGCGCGCTCGATCGTGCCGGCTTCGACCTTGCCGAGGATCTGGTCGACTTCGCGTTGAGGGACCGGAAGCGGCTTCTTGCCGCCTTCAGCGCCGAGGAAGCCTGTGACTTTCGGGGTGTTCTTGATGAGGTGGTAGGCCTCGTCCGTCATGCGCATCTTCACGAGCACATAGCCGGGCATGTGGCGCTTCTCGATGGTGCGCTTGCGGCCGCGGACGACCTCGACGACTTCCTCGGTCGGAACCTCGATCTCCTCGATAAGGTCCGTCAGGCCCTGCATCTCGGCCTGTTCGCGAATGGTCGAGGCGACCTTCTTCTCGAAGTTCGAGTAGGCGTGAACGATGTACCAGCGCGCGTCAGCCATCAGCTCGGCGTCCCTGTTGAGATGCCCGTAACAAGCCAGACCAGCAGCTTCACGAGGGAATCCGTCGCGTAGAAGAAGATTGCAGCCATGACCACCATGATCGCCACCATGATCGAAGCCGCGATCGTTTCCTTGCGGCTTGTCCAGGTGACCTTGCGCGCCTCGGCCCGGACCTGGCTGATGAAGGTCAGCGGTCCCGTCCGCTTCTTCGGAGCAGGTGCATTGGCTTCGGAGGTTCCGGTAGGCGATTTCATGATATTCCGGGGGGTTGAAGGCGACCGTCTAAGACAAAGGCGTCCATACGTCCATGGGGAAAAATGCGCTTCGCGCCGCACCCGCTAGATGGGTATCCACTTCGGCCGGGCGCTGCGGAGCCAGATCGACATGATCCAGCGGGCCACGATGACCGCCGTGAAGATGGAGGTGAGGACGCCGATCGCCAGCGTCAGGGCGAACCCGCGTACAGGCCCCTCGCCGAGGTTGAACATGACGAGCGCCGCCACAAGGTGGGTCACGTTGGCGTCGACGATGGTCGCCATCGCCATTTCGTAGCCGGCCTCGACTGACGTGATCGGCGACCGCCCTGCCCGCTTCTCCTCGCGAATCCGCTCGAAGATCAGCACGTTATAGTCGACTGCCATGCCCATGGTGAGCAGGATGCCGGCGATGCCCGGCAGGGTCAGCGTCGCGCCGAAGCCCGACAGCACGCCGATCATCATCCACATGTTGGCGATGAGGGCGAGGACAGCGAAGATCCCTAGAAGGCCGTAGGTGGCGATCATGAAGATGGCCACCAGGATCACGCCGACGATTGACGCCATCACGCCCGCCTGGATCGAATCCGCTCCGAGGCTTGGGTCGACGACGCGGCGTTCGACCACCACCAGTTTCGCAGGCAGCTGGCCGGACTCGAGCACGACGGCCAGGTCGTTGGCC
>CAIKXW010000289.1 GCA_903831485.1 uncultured Alphaproteobacteria bacterium
CCGCAAACCTGTCCCACTCGCCGGGCTTCAGCAGGCGCTGGTGCGCGATCTTCCACTCGCCGTGCAGGAAGTCGAAATCGCCCGGCTTGCCTGGCGCTACTGCATCCAGATAGCCCGGCGCGGGTTGCGCGAAAGCGTCGCCGCTGAACCCTTCTCCGACAAGCGCCGCCGCGCCCAGCGCCGCGCCCGCATTCAGGACATCGCGTCTGGCAGGTTTCATCATGAGCGCCTCTTCCCCGTTGCCGCGAAATGCGGCGACAGGCGAAGTATGCGCGTCTATACCTGCCATCGTGTGTCATGAATTCCGGGGCATGCTGAAGAAATGCGCGCGAGCCGGCTTCTCTCCATCCTCATCATGCTCCAGATGCGCGGCAGGCTGTCGGCCGAGTCCCTTGCGCAGGAATTCGAAGTCTCGATCCGCACCATCTATCGCGACATCGACCAGCTGAGCGCGGCTGGCGTGCCGGTCTATGCCGAGCGCGGGCGGGCAGGGGGATTCGAACTCCATGAAGGCTATCGCACCAGGCTAACCGGCCTTACGCACAGCGAGGCGGAGGTGCTGCTGCTCGCTGGTGCAGGCGGGGCGGCCGCCGATCTTGGCCTTGGCGCGGAGGCGGCTGCGGCGCAGCTGAAGCTGCTCGCCAGCCTGCCGCCTGAAAGCGGCGCCAGCGCCCAGCGCGTGGCCTCCCGGTTTCACCTCGACGCCGCGCCCTGGTATGCGCGGATCGACCCGCCGGACGTGCTGCCCGCGCTGGCCGCAGCAGTCTGGCAGGACCAGCGCGTGCGCATCGGCTATGAAAGCTGGAAGGCCGCCGTCACGCGCGAGATCGATCCGCTTGGGTTGGTCCTGAAGGCGGGCGTCTGGTATCTCGTCGCTTCTGCGCCAAAGGTTGTTGGAAAGAAGACCGCGTCGCGCACCTATCGTGTCTCCAACATCAGCTCGCTGAATGTGCTGCCTGCAAGCTTCACGCGTCCCGCGCGTTTCGATCTGGCGCAACACTGGGAGGCATCCGCCCGTGAGTTCGAGGCGCGCCTGCTAAGCGGGCGCGCCAGCATTCGCATCTCGCCCGAAGGCCGCAGGCTGCTGCGCGACAACTATCCGGCGGCGGAGCTTGCGGTTGCGGCAAAAAACACGAAGGCGCAGCCCGAAGGATGGGTGAAGGCGGAGATACCCGTGGAGGACGTCTCGCAATCAGCGCGCCAGTTGCTGCGCCTTGGCGCGGAGTTGGAGGTGCTGGGGCCACCCGCACTTCGCAAGGCCGTGGCGGATGAGGCGCGGAAAGTGGCGGCGATGTACCGGTAGACCAGCGAGCCCGCCAAGCGAGCCGCTACTCCCCGTCCGACACATCCACGCCAGCGAAGATCGGCTTCTCCGGCGGATGCGGACGTCCCTCGCGCTCCAGCTGGCGCGCGCCCGCAAGAATGCCCGGCAGCGCGTGATTGCCTTCGTGACAGGCGTATTCGTAGACCGGCTGCTCCGAGCCGCGCAGCGACATCTCGCCCGTCCAAGCTTCCTTGTAGAGCACAGGGTCCTCGACGCGGAACTCGTAGAAGATCTCGCCATCGGCCCAGCGCGTGTAGCGCTCTGTTACCTTGCCCTGCGGCGAGA
>CAIKXW010000290.1 GCA_903831485.1 uncultured Alphaproteobacteria bacterium
CGCGGCTCCAGGATAAAGCCGGGATAGTAGGATTGGCCGGTGCGGAACTTGGGGATCTTCAGATCCAGCGCGCCCACACGGGTCTCCAGCGTGCGGTCCCGGAAGCCGTTGCGGTAGGTCGTCCGGTCAGCCGAGCGCTCATGGCGGGCAGCGCCAATGGCGTTCTCGGCGTCGAAGTCCATCAGCCGGTTGAGCGTCGTCTCGGCCAGGACGCGCAGAAAATCCCCATCATCGCTCTTCTGGATAGCGGACAAGAGTTGGGGCAGAGTGTCGTCGGTCATCGGATTCGATCCTTCAGCTGGGTTACGTGTCGCAACGCCACCCTGCCAGGATTCTCCGATGACCACCCCTCCCGCCGACCGCGCCCCGGGCGCGCGCTGACCCTTGCGGTCCGCGCGCCCGAAGCGCTCCGTCAGCGAATTTACACCACCTCAGTGGACGCTACCTTGTGGACTGCCAGTGGGCGTGTCCGGCGCATACGCCCGTGCCCGAATACATCCGGTTGATCGCAGACCAGCGATACACCGATGCATACATGATCAACTGGAAGTCGAACGTCTTCCCGGGAATTCTGGGAAGGACGTGCGACCGCCCATGTGAACCCGCGTGCCGTCGCGGACGAGTCGAAGAGGAGCCGGTGGCGATATGCCGCCTAAAAAGGGTGGCTGCCGACAACAAAAGCGACATTGCCGCTCTCCTGCCCAAGGTCGCCCCGCGCAACGGAAAGAAGATTGCGTGTGTGGGCGCCGGGCCTGCCTCTCTCACAGTTGCACGCGACCTCGCCCCGCTCGGCTACGAAGTTCACGTCTATGACGGGGACAAGAAAGCGGGCGGCATGATCCGTAGCCAAATTCCGCGCTTCCGGCTGCCTGAAGAAGTCATCGACGAAGAAGTCGGCTACATCACGTCGCTTGGCCCGGTGATGCATCTCTCGCAACGCGTCGACAGCATGAAGGCTCTGCTGGCCGAGGGCTATGACGCGATCTTCGTCGGCACAGGCGCGCCACGCGGTCGCGACCTCGACATTCCAGGCCGCAAGGAAGCAGCAGCGAACATCCATATCGGCATCGACTGGTTGTCGAACGTCTCGTTCGAGCACATCAGCAAGATCGGCAGGCGCGTCATCGTTCTCGGCGGCGGCAACACCGCGATGGACTGCTGCCGCACCGCGCGCCGCCTCGGAGGCGATGATGTGAAGGTCATCGTCCGCTCCGGTTTCGAGGAAATGAAGGCGTCTCCCTGGGAGAAGGAAGACGCGATCGGAGAGGACATCCCGATCCTCAACTACCTCGTGCCGAAAGCCTTCATCCATGAAGGCGGCAAGCTCACCGGCATGACCTTCGAGAGAGTGAAGGCCGAAAAAGACGCCAAGGGGCGCCGTAATCTCGTGCCGACCGGGGAGCCTGATCAGTATTTCGAATGTGACGATGTTCTCGTCGCCGTTGGTCAGGAGAACAGCTTTCCCTGGATCGAGCGCGACATCGGCATGGAATTCGACAAGTGGGACATGCCTGTCGTCGGCCAGGAAACGATGCAGGCGACGATCCCCAACGTCTTCTTCGGCGGCGATGCGGCCTTCGGGCCCAAGAACATCATCTGGGCCGTCGCCCACGGTCATGCCGCCGCCGTCTCGATCGACATGTTCATCAACGGACAGGACATCAGCGTCCGCCCGGCGCCCGGCGTCACCGTGATCTCGCAGAAGATGGGCATTCACGAGTGGAGCTACGACAACGACATCGCAAATGACCAGCGCTACAAGGTTCCGCATCGGCCGAAGGCGATTGCCTTGAAAGACGTGAAGGCCGAGGTCGAACTTGGTTTCGATCAACTGGTCGGCTTTAAGGAGGCGCAGCGCTGCCTCAACTGTGACGTGCAGACGGTGTTCACGCCGAAAGTCTGCATCGAGTGCGATGCGTGTGTCGATATCTGCCCCATGGACTGCATCACCTTCACGGATGACGGCGAGGAAAAGGACCTCCGCGAACGATTGAAGGCGCCTGCGTTCAACTTCGCTCAAGACCTCTACGTCGCCGATGGCCTGCCCACCGGCCGCGTCATGGTGAAGGACGAAGACGTCTGCCTCCACTGCGGGCTTTGCGCCGAGCGTTGCCCGACGGGCGCATGGGACATGCAGAAATATCTCATCGACATCACACAGGCAGGCACAGGTACATGCCGGACACGCTAACACAAGCAAGCACCGCCCCTGCTCAGCTCACGGCGGTCAACGACTTCGTCGTCAAGTTTGCCAACGTGAATGGGTCAGGATCGGCCAGCGCAAACGGTCTTTTCGCCAAGTCGATCATCCGCATGGGCGTGCCCGTGGCGGCCCGCAACATCTTCCCCTCAAACATTCAGGGACTGCCGACTTGGTACGAAGTGCGTGTCTCCGGCGCGGGTCACCTCGGCCGGCGCGGCGGCGTCGACCTCGCCGTGCCGCTGAACCCGCAGACATGGGACGACGACGTCAAGGAGATCGTGCCCGGAGGCTACCTCTTCTACGACTCGACGAAACCGCTGCCCGCCTCGAAATTCCGGGATGACATCCATATTCTCGGCGTGCCGCTGACCGCGATCTGCAACGAGGCCTACAAGACCCCGCGCGAGCGTCAGCTGTTCAAGAACATCTGCTATGTCGGCGCTCTCTCCCATTTGATCGGCATCGAGCCGGCCGTTATCGAGCAGCTTCTGAAGGACGAGTTCGCCGCAAAGCCCAAGCTCATCGGCGCCAACCTCAATGCTTTCAATCTCGGCCGGGACTGGGCCCAGAAGCGCCTGGCGCCCATCGGCCTGCAGCTTCAGAGATCGGATGCCGTGCGCAACCGCATCTTTGTCGAGGGCAACGCCGCCGCCGCGCTCGGCGCTGTCTATGGCGGCGCCACGGTTTGCGCTTGGTATCCGATCACGCCATCCACCTCGCTGGCTGAAGCTTTCACCGGCTATTGCGAGGAACTCCGCACCAAGCCTGACGGCACGAAGAACTACGCCATCGTGCAGGGCGAGGACGAGATCGCCTCGATCGGCATTGTCGTCGGCGCCGGGTGGAATGGCGCGCGCGCCTTCACCTGCACGTCCGGCCCCGGCATCTCGCTGATGAACGAGTTCATCGGCCTCTCCTACTTCGCCGAGATCCCCGCCGTGATCTTCGACGTGCAGCGCGGCGGCCCTTCAACCGGCATGCCGACGCGCACGCAGCAATCGGATCTTCTGATCGCGGCCTATGCCAGCCACGGCGACACCAAGCATGTTCTCCTGTTGCCCGCTGACCCCGGCGAGTGTTTTGAGATGGGCGCGCAAGCGTTCGATCTCGCCGACCGCCTGCAGACCACGGTGTTTGTCATGCTCGATCTCGACATCGGCATGCAGGAGTGGCTGGTCGAACCGTTCAAGTGGGACGACGCAAGGCAGATCGACCGCGGCAAGGTCATGACCGCGGATCAACTCGAAAATGGAAAGTTCTTCGGCCGATATACCGACGTCGATGGCGACGGCATCCCGTTCCGCACTTACCCCGGCACACATCCATCGAAGGGCGCCTATTTCACGCGCGGCACGTCGCGCAATCGGATGGCCGGTTACTCCGAGAAGGGCGTCGACTACCAGGACAACATGGAACGCCTGCTCAAGAAGTTCCAAACCGCGGCGACGCTCGTGCCCAAGCCCCGGCTTCGGCAGGCGAAAAGTCCCACGAAGATCGGCGCGATCTACTTCGGCTCGACTGCGCCAGCCATGCATGAGGCCCTCGAGTCCCTCGAAGCACAAGGCCATCACATCAACGCCATGCGCGTGCGCGGCTTCCCGTTCGGACAGGAAGTCTATGATTTCATCCACGCGCACGATGAGATCTGTGTCGTTGAACAAAACCGTGACGCGCAACTCCGGTCGTTGCTGATGATCGAGGGCAATATCGACGCCTCGCAGCTGACCTCCATCCTCCACTACGATGGCACGCCGATCACCGCGCGCTTCCTGATCGACGCCATCGGCAAGCGCCTCGAAGCCCGCAAGGCCACGCGCCAGGTCACCGACAAGGCGAACAAGCAATGACCTACATCCTCAAACCGAAACTTCATCACCCTAGCCTGCCGAAGAACGACCTCGGCTTCACGCGGCGGGACTATGAGGGCCGTGTCTCCACGCTGTGCGCAGGGTGCGGACACGACTCGATCAGCGCCGCCATCGTGCAGGCGGCCTGGGAGCTGGACATCCAACCGCATCGCCTCGCCAAGCTCTCCGGCATCGGCTGCTCGTCCAAGACGCCCGACTATTTCCTTGGTCAAAGCCACGGCTTCAACAGTGTGCACGGCCGCATGCCCAGCGTTCTGACCGGCGCCAACCTCGCCAATCGCGACCTCATTTATCTCGGCGTGTCGGGCGATGGCGACAGCGCCTCCATCGGCCTCGGCCAGTTTGCCCACTCGATCCGGCGCGGCGTCAACATGAGCTACATCGTCGAGACCAATGGCGTTTACGGCCTCACCAAGGGCCAGTTCTCGGCAACCTCCGACAAGGGTTCAAAGTCCAAGAAGGGCATCGAGAACACGGAGAGCGGCATCGATCTCGTCGCCCTCGCCCTGCAACTCGGCGCAACCTATGTCGGGCGCTCATTCTCGGGCGACAAGGACCAGCTCGTTCCCCTCATCAAGGGCGCCCTGTCCCACCACGGTCCGGCCTTCCTGGACGTGCTCAGCCCCTGCGTCGCCTTCAACAACCACGCCGGCTCCACCAAGAGCTTCGATTATGTCCGCGAACACAATGAGGCGGTGAACCGGCTCGACGTAATTCTTGGGCGCACGCCGATCACAGCCGAGTACGCACCCGGGCAGTTGCGGGAGGTCACGCAGCACGACGGCTCGATCCTGCGGCTGCGGAAGCTGGCGGAGGATTATAACCCGACCGACAAGATCGCCGCTGCGAACTATCTTCAGGAACGGCACGCAGAGGGCGAGATCGTCACCGGCCTTCTCTATGTGGACCCGGAAGCAACCGATCTGCACGATCGGCTCGGAACAACAGCACAGCCGCTGAACGAGCTCGGGAATGCACAGCTGATCCCGGGCAGCGCCGCGCTCGCGGCGATCAACGCAAGCTTGCGATAGCGAAACGCCGCCTCAGTAGCGCAGATACGGCCGGCGCTCGGCCTCCCACGCCTTTTCATCAGGCTCGGTGATCGCATCGAGATCGGCCGGCGTGGCGGAGCGATCATCTACCCATTCACGCAGAAGCGGACCGCCATTGATTACGTCGATGGCAAGATAGCCCTTCGTGTATTCATACTTGAACTCCAGACCGCGCCAGAGCGGATAGCCTGGACTCAGATTGCGGATCGCCTTGAAAGCCAACGCCTGCAGGCGCCACGGCTTGAAGGCCTGATGATCGTAATGCGCCGGATCTTCGGTGTGGATCATCACGCCGCTGCACAGCTTGCCGACATGCTTGTGGAAGGTCGGCTCGAACCAGCAGTCACGCAGCTTGCAGCCGCGCAACCAGTGCGGCGCCAGCGCCTGCATTTCGGAAATGACCCGGCGGGCGTCGATGTCGGGGGCGCCGAACAGCTCCAGCGGCCGCGTCGTGCCCCTGCCCTCGGACAAGGTCGCGCCTTCCAGCATCACGGTTCCCGCGTAGGCCCGCGCCATCCAGAGATTGGGCGCATTCGGACTCGGATTGACCCACGTGCGTTCGCCGATGGGCCATCCGTGGCCGGGCGCAGCATCTGGCTGATACCCCTCCATCTCGATAACGCGATAGTCGACATCGAGCTTGTAGTGCTCGATGAACCAATAGCCGAGTTCGCCAAGGGTGAGGCCATGGCGCATCGGCATCGGCCCAGCGCCGACGAAGCTTTCATAGCCCGCACGAAGCGTAAGTCCTTCGATCGGCCGCCCCACTGGATTGGGACGGTCCAGCACCCAGACAGACTTGCCTTCCTTCGCCGCGGCCTCGAGCACGTAGAGCAGCGTGGTGATAAACGTGTAGATGCGGCAGCCCAGATCCTGCAGATCGATCAGCACGACATCGAACGTGCTCATCTGCTGCCCGGTCGGCCGGCGGTGTTCGCCATATAGGCTGAACACCGGGATGCCGAGCATCGGGTCGTCGAAATCCGGAGACTCGACCATGTTGTCCTGCTTGTCGCCGCGCATGCCGTGCTGCGGCCCAAACGCGGCCGTGAGCTTCAGATCGCCCGTTGCGGCCAATGCATCGAGCGAATGCGTGAGATCGGTTGTCACCGAAGCAGGATGCGCGACAAGCGCCACGCGCTTCCCCTTCAAGGGCGCACGAAGGGCGGGGTCACCCAGAAGGCGATCGATACCGAATTTCATGCCGACTCTGCTGAAGGAAGTCGCAAGGCAAAGCAATCCGCATGATGGAAATCCGGCTTCCCGGGCGGATGCTGAAGCGCCCAGAACGACTTGTTTCCGTTGGATTGCTCAAGGATGACCGACAACCCCACCATCCAGGGACCGGCCAGCTCCGGTATGCGGTCAGGGTCGAGGGAGGCGCGAATCTCGAAACGATCGCTGATGGCGCGTGTCCCGATTCCCGGATCAGAAGCGCCGGCAATGTCACTCCTGCCAGACCGATAACCAGCGAAGCGATAGGCTGCCCACTGGCCGGTCGGCGAAAAGTTGAACTCGTAATACCCCTCGCCCTGCTCTGTCCGCATGAAGATTTCGAAACAGGTGTGCTTCCACAACTCGTGCGCCCGCCCCGGATTGGCCAGTTCGGGAATCGCGAGGTCCGCTATATCGCCTGTAACAGCGAAACGCAGCGCAAGACGACCGGCAGAACGAACAACCTCCACCTCCACGCCAACAGGGGGCGATTGAACGGCCGGGTGGGGGATCAATACATACTGCATGCTTAACTAGTAGCCGCGCCGCAGGCCGGTCGCCAGAGGCAGCGAAAGGCCTGTGCTTAGGCGCGGGCCATGGTCTACGATGCTCCGATGAATCAACCCTCCCAGACAACGCTGATGGAGTTAGAAACCCGCGAGACGCCAGCGGTGGCGGCGCGGCTGGTGCGCAATGCATCTCTCCGCCTGGCGGAACTCGGCGAGCGTTTGCGAACCCTTTCCCCGCGCTATGCGCTGGCCGCCGGCCGGGGCAGTTCGGACGCCGCAGCCTTGCTGGCGAAATACCTGTTCGAAGCCCGCCTTGCCCTGCCGACCGTTTCTGCCGCGCCATCAGTCCGTTCTATCTACGGGCAGCAGCTCAAGATCGAAAAAGCGCTGGTGCTCGCCGTCTCACAATCCGGCCGCAGCCCCGATCTTGTCGAGTTCTGCAGATCGGCCGTCGGACCGGATGTTTTGCGGGTCGGCCTCATCAATGATGAGACCTCTCCGCTCGCCAGCCTCATGGATGTTTTCCTGCCGCTGGAAGCCGGCGCCGAGAAAAGCGTGGCCGCAACCAAATCCTGTCTCGCAGCGATGACATTGGTCTTCGGCCTGGCCGCGCACTGGCGCAACGATCCGGCCATGATCGCAGCTTTCGAACGATCCCCGGATATTCTCGCACGAGCGCTCGCGCAGGACTGGACGGCAGCACTGCCTTTCTTCGATGGCGACGGCCCCATCTACGTTATCGGGCGCGGACCGGGCCTCGCCGTCGCGGCCGAAGCGGCGCTGAAACTCAAGGAGACGAATGGCCTGCACGCTGAAGCCGTCAGCGCTGCCGAAGTGCGCCACGGGCCGTTCGCGCTCGCCGGCCCCATGCTTCGCGTGATCATATTCGCACAGCGCGACGCCGCATTCGACGGCCTGCAGAAACTGGCGACCGATCTCAAAAAAATCGGCTGCCCCGTGCTGTTCATCTGTTCTGACGCAGATCGCTCGCCCGCAACGGTCCAGTCGGATGCCGAACCGGTGCTGGAGCTCTTCGCAATGTTGCTGCGCTTCTATCTGCTGGCCAACGCCGCCGCCCTAAGACGCGGCCGTTCGCCCGACAGTCCACCCATGCTGACCAAGATCACAGAGACACGCTGAGATGCTGGC
>CAIKXW010000291.1 GCA_903831485.1 uncultured Alphaproteobacteria bacterium
GCGCGCGCCGATGAGGATGTACATGGTGGCGTCGCCGCCATCATCGAGGATCATGTTGGTGAAGCCGCCATCCGGCCACTGGAAGATCTTGTCGGTGTAGTCCCAGTACTCTTCGAGGCTCTCGCCCTTCACGGCGAAGACGGGGACGCCGGCCTTGGCGATGGCGGCGGCTGCGTGGTCCTGCGTCGAGAAGATGTTGCACGAGGCCCAGCGGACCTGGGCGCCGAGATGCGTCAGCGTTTCGATCAGCACGCCGGTCTGGATCGTCATGTGGAGCGAGCCGGTGATGCGCGCGCCCTTCAGCGGCTGCGCCTTGCCGTATTCGGCGCGGGTGGACATGAGGCCGGGCATTTCGGTTTCGGCGATCACGAGTTCCTTGCGGCCGTAATCGGCGAGGGAAATGTCCGCCACCTTGAAATCGTCGAACGCCATCACCGCACTCCTCAGCTTGTTTCGGGGCTTTTTCGTCTGTGCGGGGCGTGTAGCAGAGCGCCGCGCGCCCGGCAAATCATATAAGGATATCTTTATATGATTTCGGAAGGCGGCCGAAAAGGCGTCGATGCGCCCTGACTTTGTCGCCATCGGCAACCCATCTCTCTGCATCGAAAGGTTGCGCTGCCTGTTGCCTTGGGGCCACAGTCCGCACCCGCGCTGCCGCCAGGCGCTGCGGAAACCGTGTGAGGTAATCGAATGCCTGGGATGCCGTTTCGCGTGGGTCTTGTCCTCGCCGCCTTCAGTCTTTCCACGGCGCCTGCGCTTGCACAGGACGTGGACACGATCGACCGGATCACGGGGCAGGTCTCGCCGAGCGGGGCGCCCCGCGCGCCGGATGGCGTGAAGGTGGTGGCGCCCGGCGCGCTCGTCTTCGCCCGCTTCGACGCCGATCTCGATGGCAAGATCACGGAGGCAGAGATTGAGGCCGGGGCGACGCTGGCCTTCGCAGCGGCGGACGCCAATGGCGACCAGCAGATCACCGGCTTCGAGCAGACCGACTGGGCGGCCCGGATGGGAAATCCGTCCGACCTGATGGCCAATGCGATGACGTTCGACATCGATCTCGACAGGTCTGTGACGCGCGCGGAGTTCACGGCCGGGCTCAAGCGGATCGCCGGTCAGGTTCAGCCGAATGGCGATCTGACCTTCGCGGACCTGCTGCAGCCGCTGTCGCGTGTGAACCAGCAGGCTCAGCAGCAGGGGCAGGGGCCGGGCTGGGGTACGGTGCGTGGACGCGGCACGGCGCCAACGGATGGCGGGGGGCGGTAGTCTCTGGACTGCGATTACGCGGGCGTGCTCACTGACGGCGCGGTTATTCCCGCTCGTCGAACCTGCGGCCGATCAGGTCGCACACAGCGTCGAGGGCTTCGCGGGCCTGCGGCCCTTCGGCGTCAACTTCGATTGTCTGACCGAAGCGGGCGCCGAGCATCAGGAGGTCCATGATCGAGGCGGCGCTTGCGGACATGCCGTCATAGCGCACGGTGATCTTGGCATCGAACTTCGAGGCCTCGCGCGCGAATGCGGCGGAGGCGCGTGCATGAAGCCCGCGCTGGTTCACGAGCTCTGCGCTGCGTGACCACGTCTCAGTCATGTGGGTTGGCCGCTCATCCGGCTCGCTGCAGCAGGGCGGAGGCGACGGAGATATACTTGCGGCCGGCTTCCTGAGCGGCGAGGGCGGCCTCCGCAAGGGCGAGCCTGCTGCGTACCTCTGCAAGCTTGATCAGCATGGGCAGGTTCACGCCGGCGATGACTTCGATCTTTGCCCCGCCCATGACGGAGATGGCGAGGTTGGACGGCGTGCCGCCGAACATGTCGGTGAGAATGACGACGCCTGCGCCGGTGTCGGTGGCCTTTGCGGCGGCGATGATTTCGCGGCGTCTCATGTCCATGTCGTCGTCAGGGCCTATGCAGATTGCGCTGACATTTTCGAGAGGCCCGACGACGTGCTCGGCGGCGGAGATGAACTCCTCGGCCAACCGGCCGTGTGTGACCACGACCAATCCGATCATAGGAAGCACTCCCGCTCTTTCCAGCAAACCATCGTGAGGACTCGTTTGTTCCGCGGTCAATAGTGATTCAGATATCCAGCGGCGCCGGGGGCAGTTCCACCACGAAACGCGCGCCTGCAATGTGGCCGTCGATCATCCGGTTTTCGGCCCAGACGGAACCCCTGTGCGTCTCCGTGATCTGACGCACGATAGAAAGGCCCAAACCTGAATTATTCCCGAACTTCGTGCCGACCGGTCGGTCGGTGTAGAAACGCTGGAAGATCTTCTCGAGCTTGTCGGGCGGAATGCCGGGGCCCTGGTCCTCGACCACGAGGCGGACCATGGGGCCGCGGGGCGAGCTGACATTCGTGAGTGTAACGGTCACTTCGCCGCCCGGCGGAGAGAAGGAGCGTGCATTCTCGACGAGGTTGCGCAGCACCTGTCCGAGCGGACCCTCGCGGCCCATCACGTCGGTGGCGCCTCCCGGCGATGCGACGAGTTTCACGCGCGCATCCGTCTCGCGCGCCGTGTCGGCATAGATCGAGACGATGTCTTCCAGCAGCTTGCGAAGATCGACCCGCGACAGCTTTTCGCGGACGATCTCGGCTTCGAGGCGCGACAGGTTGGAAATGTCCGAGATCAGGCGATCGAGGCGAACGACATCGCGGGCGATGACGTTCATCATCTTCTCTTTTGCAGCGGGGTCCTTCACCGTCTGGGCCGTCTCGACGGCGGAGCGGATCGAGGTGAGGGGATTCTTGAGTTCGTGGGCGACGTCGGCGGCGAAGCGCTCGTTCTCCTGGATGCGGTCGTAGAGCGAGGAGGTCATCGCCTCCATCGCGCGCGAGAGATCGCCGATCTCGTCCTTGCGGCTGTGCAGCTTCCCGAGATTGAGCTTCTGCGAGACGCCCATGGTGACGCGATCGGAAGCGATGGCGAGGCGGCGCAGCGGCCGCGCGATGCCCAGCGTCAGGAGGGTCGCCGTGATGATGGAAACGAGGATCGCGACGATGATGAGCGGGATCAGGGCGGCGCGTTCGGCTGCGATGATCTCCGAGACGTCGCTCGTCTCGATGGTGAGCGTGCCGACGACACGCAGAACTTTCTCGATCGGCATGGTGACGGACAGGACGCGCTCGGCCTGATCGTTGAAGCGTTCGGAGAAAACGCCTTCGCCTTCCACCGCGCGGGCCACTTCCTCGTCGAGTGTAAGCACTTCGGCGATGGGCGGCCGGCCGGGGGAGCTGACGGATTCGAAGGTGCGGTTGATCGAGCGCACCGTGTCGAGCCATGTGCGTTCGAGCCAGCTGGGCTCGCGCAGGGGCGGCAGGTCGCGCTGGTTGATGACGTCCTTCAGCAGACGCGTGTCGGCGACGATCTGCTTCTGCGGGTCGTGCACGATGATCCGCGTCGCCTTGGTCAGCGGCATCGCAGTGAGCTGGCGGAAGACTTCGTCGAGATCGAGGGCGACCGGCTCTTCGGTTGTTGCGTTGTCGGTCATGAAGGAGGAGATAAGCTGGCTCATCTCCTCAAGGCTGGCCTTGCGGGCGTTGACGAGGCTGGCGCGGACCTCGTTCAGCACAAGCGCGCCGGCGATGAGGATGATCAGGCCTGCGAAGTTGGACGCGAGGATCAGCCGCGCAATCGGAGACCACAGCAGCGAGCGCGCTTTGCGCGGCGTAGTCCGCAAGCTCCTGTCTGGCCTCGAAGCCTTCTCTGGCTTCGCAGCCTTGTCGGGCCTCGTCCCTTTGTCTGGCCTGGTCACGGTGTCTGGCCTGCCTGATGTGTTCAGGCTTCCTTGTAGCGATAGCCCACGCCGTACAGCGTCTCGATGCCGTCGAAATTGTCGTCGAGGTCCCTGAACTTCTTCCGCAGACGCTTGATATGGCTGTCGATGGTGCGGTCGTCGACATAGACCTGGTCGTCGTAGGCGGCGTCCATCAGCTGGTCGCGGCTCTTCACATAGCCGGGGCGCTGGGCGAGGGCCTGCAGGATCAGGAATTCGGTGACGGTCAGGCGCACGATCTTGCCGTCCCACTGGCAGGCGTGGCGGTTGGGATCGAGCGTCAGGCGGCCGCGGACGATCGGCTTCTTGTCGCCGTCCTCGGGCGTCGCGGAGGCGCCGCGCGACCGGCGCAGGATGGCCTTCACACGTTCGGCCAGCAGCCGGGTGGAGCAGGGCTTCCGGATGAAATCGTCGGCGCCGATGTTGAAGCCGACAACCTCATCGATTTCGTCGTCCTTCGAGGTGAGGAAGATGGCGGGCAGGTTGGAGGTCTGGCGCAGCTTCCGCAGCAGTTCCATGCCGTCCATCTTCGGCATCTTCACGTCGAGGATGGCGATGTCCGGGGGGTTCTCCGACAGGCCGGCGAGGGCGGCGGCGCCGTCATGATAGGCGCGGACCTGGTAACCTTCCGCCTCAAAGAAGACCTTGAGCGATTCAACGATGTTCTCGTCGTCATCGACGAGGGCGATGGTAGCCATACCGGATCTCCTCACGGCCTGACCTGAGCAGGAAATGGCCGCCGCGCTGCACTGCGCCATAATCGGGGTGTGCGGGCGCAAGGGCAAGTACCCTGAATCTGCGATGAAACCGCTTTTTCCGGCCCGGAAGCTCATCTGGCACGCGAATTGAAACACCCCTGCCACGGGAAGTCGCGGACGTTAGGTGGAGAGTTCCATGCAGGTGGTAACCATTGGAGGCTTCAAGGGCGGCACGGGGAAAACGACCCTGGCCTGCCTGCTGGGCGTCGCGGCGACCAAGAACGGGCTGCGGACGGCCTGCGTCGACCTCGACCGTAACACGCGCAACCTGTCCAGTTTTCTGACGCTTCGGCGGGCCTCCAAGCTGGAATGCCCCGATCACGTCATGCTGATGGATACCGAAGAAGAGAGCCGCACCAATGCCCGCCCGAAACATGCCGGCCGGCTGGAGCCGCTGGTTCGTCTCGCGGCGATGGACGGCTATGATCTGATGATCATCGATACCTCGTCCGGCAACCTGTCGGACGTTTACGAGGCTCATCTTCTGGCCGACCTGATCCTGACGCCGATGAACGAGAGCCCGGCCGACATGCATGGGCTGTTCACCAAGGCCGGCGCGCCCGCTGCGCCGCGCATCAACTATCGCGAGATGATCGACACGGTGCGCTTCGACCGCCGTCGCGCGGGTCTTGCTGTGCAACGCTGGCACGTCGTGCTGAACCGCGTTTCGGGGCTGGCCAGCCGGATTTCCAACACGGTCAACCAGCGCGTGGCCGCGATCGCCGCTGAGGTCGGCTTCGAGCCGACCCGGAGCCTGCGCGATCGCGTTGTTCACCGCGCGATTGGTCTTGATGGCCGCACCGTGTTCGACATGCCCACTGATGGAAAGCTGACCATGAGCGAGCTTGCCGGCCGCTCGGAAGTGCGGGCGCTGCTGATGCTTCTCAACACGACGCCGGAGCAGGTGGTTTCGGAACAGAAGATGGCGGCCTGAGGCGGGGTTTCCGGGGCCTCAAAATCGGACTCGGAACTGTCGCATCCGTCGACTAGGTTCCCCGCAATTCCAAGGCGGGAGCCCTCACCATGATTCGCACGCTTGCAGTATCCACGCTCGCGCTGGGCCTTGCAGCCTGCGCCACAACCCAACAGACCGCCGATGTCGCAGCGCCTGTGCAGGCGGGGGACAGCTATTACGTCAAGGCCAGCGCGACTATTCAGGCGCGCATCGCCGCGCGCGGACAGCCGCATGCGAAGAATGTCATTCTCTTCGTCGGCGACGGCATGGGCATCTCGACCATCACGGCGGCGCGCATCTATGCCGGGCAGATGAAGGGGCTGGATGGCGAGAGCTATCAGCTGGCGATGGACAAGCTGCCGTACTCGGCTTTCTCGAAGACCTACACGCATGATTCGCAGGTCGCCGATTCAGCGCCGACCGCCGTGGCGATGACGGCTGGCGTCAAATCCTACAACGGCTCGATCGGCGTGACCCAGGCCGCCAGCCTTGCAGACTGCACAACCGCGAAGACGGCTGGAACGACGACACTGTGGGAGCAGGCCGAAGCGCGCGGCATGGCGACGGGCATCGTATCGACGGCGCGCATCACGCACGCGACCCCTGCAGCAACCTTCGCCCAGACCACCGAGCGCGACTGGGAGTCCGACGCGGACATATCCGCCGCTGGCAATGCTGCTGGATGCACGGACATCGCGACGCAGCTGGTTGAATGGGACAAGACGAATGGCGACGGGTTCGAGGTCATCCTCGGCGGCGGCCGTTCGGGTTTCCTGCCGAACACGATGGCTGATCCGGAATATCCCGACCAGAAAGGCCGCAGACAGGATGGCCGCAATCTCGCCGAGGAATGGCTGGAGGGCCATCCCCAGCGCAAGGTCGCCATCGGCATTGGCGCGTTCGAGCAGATCAACTTCGACAGCGACATCCAGGTGCTCGGTCTCTTCGAGCCGAGCCACATGCAATATGAGCTCGACAGGGAAAAGGATGTCCGTGGCGAGCCGACGATCGCCGACATGACGGAGGCTGCGATCACGCGCCTGTCGCGCAATCCCAACGGCTATGTGCTCATGATCGAAGGGGGGCGGGTCGATCACGGCCTGCATGCGGGCGACGCCCAACGTGCGCTTGGCGATGCAGTGGCGCTCGATGAGGCCATCGCGCAGGCTGTTGCGATGACCAATCCGGAAGAGACGCTGATCATCGTGACGGCTGACCATTCGCACACGCTGGCCATGCAGGGTTATCCGCAGCGCGGAAACCCGATCCTTGGCCTGGTGAAGGAGAACGACAGGCTGGTGCTGGCGGCGGACGGCAAGCCGTACACGACGCTGAGCTTCGCCAACGGTCCGGGCTCGGTTTGCAGGAAGCAGCCGGATGACAAGTGGCTGTGCGACCGGCCGGACCTTACAAACGTCGACACGACCGCGCTGGGCTTCCGGCAGCAGGCTCTGATCCCGATGGGCTCTGAAACGCATGGCGGGGAAGACGTTGCAATCTTCGCGGGCGGGCCGGGCGCCAACCTGTTCTCGGGCGTGATGGAGCAGAA
>CAIKXW010000292.1 GCA_903831485.1 uncultured Alphaproteobacteria bacterium
GGCGCTAGTCTTCGTACACCCCCGCCTTCACCCACGCCTCCTTCGGCCAGCGGTTGTGCATCCAGAACCACTGGTCCGGCGCCTCGCGGATGCGCGCCTCGACCCACTGGTTGATCCTCAGCACGGTGTTGTAGATCGCCTTGTCCTCGTCCGGATCGGCGTCCGGCATCAACGGCTCGTGCACCGTCACGCGATAGCAGCCGGGGCCTGTGCGGCGGCATGAGAACGGCACCAGCGGCGCGCCATACTTCATGGCGAGGCGGGTAGGGCCAGGCGCCGTCATCGCGTCGTAGCCAAAGAACGGCACGGCGACGCCCTGGTTGAACTTCTGGTCGTTCATCAACGCAACCGGCTGTCCGCGCCCCAGCGCCCGCATCAGCTCGCGCGTGCCCGCGCCCTTCGGCGTCAGCACATTGATGCCATAGGCGTGCCGCGCCTTCGCGATGCGGCGGTCGATGTGCGGATTATTCGCCGACCGGTATGTGATCTGCGCATCCAGCGGCCGGTTGCAGATCGCCGACGCGATCACCTCCCAGTTCGCGAAATGCCCGCCGATCAGCACAGCAGGCTTGCCGGACTCGCGGATCGCATCGAGCCGCTCGGCGCCCACTACCTCGACCCGACTGTTCGCCACATACGGCTTCATGCGCGCCAGGTGAGGCATCTCCCCCGCCGTGCGGCCAAGCGTTTCCCATGCGCCCCGCGCCACCTCGTCAACCTGCTTGCGCGTCCAATCCGGGAACGCCATGCGCAGATTGCGGATCATCGTCCTGTGTTGCGACGTGAAGGGGCCGGCGGCCTTCAGGATCGCCGCGACGCTGTTCGATGCCCACGTCAGCGGCATCAGGCTCATTGGGATCCAGTAGAGCCAGTCCCATGCCAGCGCCTCGAGCCGCCACGCCAGCCGGGATGTCCACCCGGTGCGCTGCGCGTTGTCGAGGTCCTTTGGCCTGATGAATCGGTTTTCGTTGTCGCTCAACGGACCACGCCATCGAGAAGACGGGCGAGCGCCTCTTCGTCCTCGAAAGCCGCCTTCACCGACGCGCGCGCGACCTTGTCCTTCATGTCGGCAGGCAGCCGCACATGATCCTTGTCGGTGGTGACGAGCCGGGCGTCATGATCGGCTGCGAGCTTCATGAGGAAGGAGACATCGTATTGCGTGAAGGCGTGGTGATCGGGATAGGGCGCACCTTCCAACAGTTCAACTCCCGCCTGCCTGCCGAGCGCATCGAAAAAGCGCGAGGGACGCCCGATTCCTGCGAACGCGACGTAGCGGCCGGGCGCCAATGTGCTGGTCGCGGCCAGCCGCGCACGCAGAATCGGCCCCGCGAATCCGGAGAAGGCGGCAGGTGCTTCGCCGTCACCCATCAGCACCACAGCGTCGGCGCGCGCTAGTCCCGCCGCTACGGGCTCACGCAACGGCCCCTTCGGAAACACATGCCCGTTGCCGAACGGGTTGCCTGCATCGACCACGACAATCGACAGCGACTTCTTCAGCGTCGGGTTCTGGTGCCCGTCATCCATCACGATCAGCTGCACGCCATCCGCCTTCATGGCGCGCGCGCCGGCTGGGCGATCCTTCGACACCCACGACTCCCCGCTGGCCGACAGCATCAACGGCTCGTCGCCTACCTCCTGGAAAGTGTGCCTGGCAGGATCAACGCGATGCGCACCTTCGAGCGACCCGCGATAGCCCCGCGAAAGACTCGCCGCGCGCAGGCCCCTGCGCGTGTAGTGCGCACGAACGACTTCGGTCACCGGCGTCTTGCCTGCGCCGCCGAGCGTGAGGTTGCCGATGCAGACGACAGGCAAGCCAGCGTCTTCGGGCGTCGTTGTGCGAATACGCCGCTCGCCCGCGAGTCGATAGACCATCGCCAGCGGGCTGAGCAGCAGCTTGGTCATCGGCGCTGACGCACGCGCGCGCTTTTCGGTCACGCTCCAGAAATAGGGCTCACGCATCACTGGCGGCTTTCGGCGGCAGCATCGCGAGAATGGCGTCGATGGTGTGATCGAACGGCCCGCGGAATGCATCGAACATCGTGGCCGACAGGCGCTGGACCGATCTTGCCGAAAGCTCGCCATGCCAGAAATCTGCGAGCTGTCCTGGCGTGTCGCCAATGACGAGCGCGGCGTTCTGAGCCATAATCTCGAATGTCTCGCGGAAGTTGAATCCGTGCGGCCCCGTGAAAACGCGCTTGCCAAGCTGCGCTGCCTCGATGGCATTGTGCCCGCCCACATCCGTCTTGGTCGCGCCCCCGAGATAGACGCCGGCGGCGGCCGCATACCAGAACAGCAGCTCGCCCATCGTGTCCGCCACGACCACGTCGGCGCCAGGCGCAGACGGCGTCCGGTCCTTGGACCATTGCTGCACGTTGAAGCCACGCCCGCGCGCTTCGTCGACGATGGCAGGCCCGCGATCAGGATGGCGCGGCGCGAGGATCAACAGCGCATCCGGCGTTGACGCCCGCAGTGAGGCGAAAGCATCCAGCGCAAAGCCGTCTTCCCCGGCATGGGTCGAGGCGGCAAGGAGGATCGGCCTGCCCACCGCATTCACGAAGGCCGCAACCTGTTCTGCCGGTGGCGGTATCACGCGCGCAGCCATCTTGAGATTGCCGACAATCGCGACATCGCGGCCAAGGGCGTCACGCAAGCCCTGCGCAGTCTGCCTGTCTGCAGCGCCGATGAAGTGGAAGGCCGCGAAGATCTCGCGCGCGGACGCCTTGCGGCTCTTCCAGCTGTCGAGCGATCGCGTCGTCATCCTTGCATTGGCCAGCGCCGCCGGAATGCGCCCGTGCTTCAGGCCCATCAGCATGTTGGGCCATATCTCGCCCTCCGCGAACACAGCGGCGTCGGGCCGCCAGTGCTGCAGGAAGCGCTGCACCGCGACGGGGCCGTCCACCGGCGCCATCTGGTGAATGACATTTCGCGGCGCCCCGGCCGCGATCATGTCCGCAGATGTCATCGTCTGCGTGGTGACCAACGCTTGCGCGTCCGGTCGCTTTTCGCGGATCGCCTCGAACAGGTCGAGCAACAGGCGCGACTCCCCAACACTCGCGCCGTGCATCCAGATCAGGGGGCCTTTGGGCCGAGACACACCGGTTCGGCCAAACCGCTCGCCCACACGCTCCGGCTTTTCCTTGCCGCTCTTCACGCGATCCCGCACGAGGATCGGCGCAAACGGCTCCAGCAATCTCGCGCCGATACGATAAAGCGTGAGCGCTGCGGTCACGTGCCGCGATGCTCCATGGCGGGTTCGGTCGCCGGGGCAGGGGACGCAGCCTGAGGCGCGGGCTCCGGCGCCGCTGCGGGTTCGGGGTGTGGAACGGTATCGGGCGCGAGGCCGACGAGTTCGTCCGCGCGCGCTGTCGCCGCCCTGAGCGCATTCTCCACACGCAGGCGAAGCTCTTCCGAGTCCATGCTCTTGGACGTCTGGATCGGTTCAGGGATCACGACTGCGCCGCGCGCAAACGGCCTCGGCCACAGCAGCCTGTCCCAGGTGTCGAGCCGCTTGGCATTGGCGGAAAGGCCGTAGACCAAGATGGGTACGCCCATCTGCTGCGCCAGCTTGATCGTGCCGATGCCAACGATCTCCCGCGGGCCTTTCGGGCCGTCGATCGTCATCACGATGCAGCCGCCCTTCTTCATCACCTCCATCGACTCGCGCGCCGCCGAGACACCGCGCTTGCTCTTGTCGGAGCGTCCCGAGGAAGATCCGCGAATGATGTGAAGGCCGAGCAGCGTTCCCGCGCGTTTGGTGAACTCGCCGTCCTTGGACGGAGACACCATCAGGGTGGCCGGGCGAGGCGGCCTCGGCCATTTCGGGCGCTTCTTGATCTGAGCATACGGCATTAGCAGGATGCGCGAATGCCACGTGGCGGCGACCCAGCCCTGCGGGCTGACCCACAGCTTGTGCATGTGCTCGATGCCCTCCACACGCCACCGCATCGTGTGGGCAAGGAGCGACATGTAGGCCCAGATCAGGGTGCCCCCGATCCAGGGAATCACAGGCGATTGGCTGCGTTGCTTGGACATTGCCGCCTATATACTCCCTGCGCCCGCTGCCGCCAGACGGCCTCCCTGCGGCCAGATCATCCGCGACCACGGCCCGCCGGGGTCCGGGGCGCGCTGCCGCCTTGCAATCCCGGCCAGAAACGGCATCTACCGCGCATGAACGGCAGTGCGGCCATGGCCCAATCCATCGACCTCGCGACCCCGGCCGGCCGCCGCAGGGCGCGCCGTGAGCTGGTATGGGGCGACCACGGGTTCCTGAGGGTAAGATTCCGCAACCTTCACCGCATCTCCGACGAAATGTTCCGGGCCAACCAGCCCTCGCCGGAGCAGATCGCCCGTTATCGGAAAGAGCTGGGCCTCAAGACGATCCTCAACCTGCGCGGGAAAAGCCCCAAGGGCTATTACCTGCTCGAGAAGGAAGCGTGCGACCGGCACGGGATCCAGCTCGTGGATTTTCAGGTCTTCTCGCGTGAAATCCCGACGCCGGCCGCCATTCTGGAAGCAAAACGACTCTTCGATTCAATCGCCTATCCGGCCTTGATGCACTGCAAGTCGGGCGCGGACCGGGCCGGCATCATGGCCGTGCTGTACCAGCATTTCCGCAGGGGGCAGCCGATCGAAAAGGCGTTGGAACAGCTCTCCGGCAAGTATCTGCACATCCGTTACGGGAAAACCGGTGTGCTGGATTTCTTCTTCGAGACATATCTGCGCGAGGGCAAGCCGGCCGGCCTAAGCTTCGTGGAATGGGTCGAGAAGGGGTACGATCCCGCCGCGCTGAAGCAGCGTTTCCTCGGCGGCAGGAAGTCGAAAGTGGATATCGACCAGTTGCTGCGCCGCGAATAGTGGCGTTGGCGGGCCGCCGCCAGACAATCCGAAAAAACCGTTCGCGTGTTGTTTGGCCCCGGGCTAGACAGTTACACAGTTCGCGTGGAGGGGTCGTCTATGAAATTCTTTATCATCAACAGCTTCCGCTTTCTGGTCTACAACGCTTACTTCGGAATCATCGCGCTTTACACGTTCGGTGTCTTCCTGGAGCGGCAGCAGATCCAGGGCGTGATTTCGCAGTTCACCACCAGCGGCAAGGTTCTGGTGGAGCGCGGAATGGTCGATCCGCAGACCGGCCTCATCGCCATGGAGCCGATGATGGATCGTGGCATGGTCCTGTCCGACCCCTCGCTCTCGGCCCTGTCGATCGTGATCGGCCTGATCGTCGGCTGGATCGCTGCAACGCTGATCTGCGGCGTGCTGGTCACGCTGCTGGACATCCGCGACGACATCAACGACCGCCTGCCGCGCTCCAAATAGGCCTGCCAGACACTCAATAACGTCACGAATCGCGTAGGCGCCGGTCTCTGAGGCCGGCGCCGCTTCGCTCTCAAGCCAAACGGCCCTTGGCGATTCATCCCAGCGACGTCACATAGGGCCCATGACCTCTTCTTCCGCCGAACTGCTTGAGTCGCTCATCGAAGCCACGCTGAAGGCAGGCGCCGATGGCGTCGACGCCCGTATCTCCGAAAGCGCCAGCCTGTCGGTCGAGGTCCGCAACGCCGATCTCGAGACCGTCGAGCGCGAGGAATCGCGCGGCCTTGCCCTGCGAGCTCTTGTCGGCCGGCGTCAGGCCACCGTTTCCGCCACCGATCTTTCGCCCGACGCCCTGAAGGCGCTCAGCGAGCGCGTCGTCGCGATGGCCCGCCTTGCGCCCGAGGACAAGTTCTGCGGCATCGCCGACCCCGGCGAGATCGCGCACCACCACCCCGACCTGAAACTCGAAACCGACGACCTGCCGGAAGCCGACGAACTGGAACGCCGCGGACGCGAGATGGAAGCCGCCGCCATGGCGGTCCCCGGCGTGAAGCAGATGTCCCACTGCGGCGCATCCTGGAACACCGGACAGACATGGCTCGCCGCCTCGAACGGTTTCCGCGCCCACAAATCCTCCGGCATGTCCTCGATGGCGGCCGTCGCAATCGCCGAACGCGATGGCGCGATGGAGCGCGACTACGAATCCTCTTCGGAACGCCGCCGCGCCAATCACAAATCCCCCGACTGGATAGGCCGCGAAGCCGGGACGCGCGCCGTCTCCCGCCTCGGCGCGCGCAAGGTCGACAGCCAGACAGCCGCGGTGATCTACGACCACAAGCTCTCCAGCCGTCTGATCGGCGCCTTCCTTGGCGCCATCTCCGGCCCAGCCGTCGCGCGCGGCGTTTCTTTCCTGAAGGACAAGCTCGGCAAGCAGGTCTTCGCGCCCGGCGTGAACCTGATCGACGATCCGTTCCGCGAAGGCGGCTTCGGCTCCCGTGCCTTCGACGGCGAGGGCCGGCCGGTCAAACGCACCGCGCTGGTCGAGGACGGCGTACTGACGCAGTGGCTGCTCAACGGCCCCTCCGCCCGCCAGCTGGGTCTCAAGCCCAACGGCTTCGCCAGCACAGCCTTTGGCGATCCGCCCGGCGTCACCACCTCCAACCTCGATCTCCTGCCAGGCGCGCGCACCCTCGCCGAGCTGATGGCCGACGCGGGCAAGGGCCTCCTCGTCACCGACATGTTCGGCCCCTCGCTCAACCCCAACACCGGAGACTATTCCGTCGGCGTCTCCGGCTTCTGGTTCGAGAATGGCGAGCGCGCCTATCCCGTCTCCGAAGTCACCATCGCCGGCGACATTCCCGCCATGCTCCTCCGCGCTATTCCCGGCTCCGATCTGGAAATCCGCGGATCCACCAACGCGCCCAGCCTCCTGATCGACGGGATGAGTCTTGCCGGACGCTAGCGACCTCGACGCCGATCTCGCGCTGATCGCCGAGGCGGCGCAGGAAGCAGGACATCTCGCGCTCGAATGGCTGGAGAGGGGGGCAAGGCGCTGGGACAAGTCGCCCAACAACCCCGTCACCGAAGCCGACATCGCCTGCAACGACCTCCTCATCCGGAAGCTGCGCACCGCGCGCCCCGGCTATGGCTGGCTCTCCGAGGAAACCAGGGACAGCGCCGCCGACCGCTCCCAGAAACGCGTCTTCGTCGTCGACCCGCTCGATGGCACGGCAGCCTTCATCCGCGGCGAAAGCGGCTTCTGCGTTTCGATCGCCATCGTCGAGGCCGGCCAGCCGATCGCCGGCGCCGTCTTCAACCCCAATTTCGACGAGTTGCTCAGCGCCCGCAAAGGCGGCGGCGCCAGGCTCAACGCGGAACCTGCCACCGTCACCGACTGCAACAGTCTTGCCTGCAGCATGATCGGCCAGCCCGACGTCTTTGCCCGAACCAATGCTCAATACTGGCCCGATGTCCGCCTGATCGACGCCGTGCCCAACGGAATGGCCTGGCGCCTGGCGCTCGTCGCTGCGGGGCACTGGGATGCAGCCGTCGCGCTCAACGACAAGAGCGACTGGGACCTCGCCGCCGCAGTTCTCATTATCGAGGAGGCCGGCGGGGTCGCGACCGACCGCCACGGCCAGCCCTTCGTGTTCAACCGGGAATCGGTCATTCAGAAGGGGGCCGTGGCTGCTGGCGCCGCGCTCCACCCGCTGATAATGGAGCGTCTCCGCCACTGGGCCAGTCAGCAGACCCGACCCTCAGCCACGTGACGGCAGGAAACCGAGATGACGTCCAGCAACACCCCCGACAAACAGCTCCTGCACATCGTCATCGGCGGCGAGCTGAAACATCCCGGCACGGTCGAATTCGTCAATCTCAAGGAGATTGATTTCGTCGGCGCCTTCCCGAGCTATCGCGCCGCCTACGACGCCTGGAGGTCGGCCGCCCAGCGCACCGTCGACAACGCCCACGTCCGCTATTTCATCCTGCACGCGCATCGCCTGCTCGATCCCGAGACCGGCAAGCAACACGATGCCTGACGCTTCCGGCGCTTCTCGCCAGAAGCGCCTCTCCTCCCGCTTCGTGCGCGACTGGCTGAAGCCACAGCTCGGCTGGTTCGCGCTCGGGAC
>CAIKXW010000293.1 GCA_903831485.1 uncultured Alphaproteobacteria bacterium
CAAGGGGCGCGTCTTCTGGCGCACCAAGACGGGCACGTTCGGCGTGAGCGTTCCGATCAATGGCGAGAAGGCTTGTTTCGCGAATGGCGGCACGATCGGCTTTGCGGTCGAGACCCCCGAGCAGGCGGATGCGTGGCATGCGGCCGGCGTCGCCAATGGCGGCACAGCGATCGAGAATCCGCCCGGTATCCGCAAGGGCGCTGGTGGGGAAATGTATCTGGCCTATCTGCGCGATCCGGATGGCAACAAGATCTGCGCGCTGAAGCGGATGGGCTAGCGCCTAGCGCAACATCTCGAAATTTACTACCAGGCCGTCGTCGTCGAGCTCGCAGAGCGTGTCGACGAGAACGTAGCCGCGGCGGTCGTCCATGCGCATCACGCCGCGGAGTTCGCGGTCGAACAGGCGTGGGGCAGATTGATAGCGGGCCGAGTAGAAGTCCCTGTCGAGGGCTTCGTCCATGCCGGCGCGGGTGCAGGCACGGCGCGCGGACTCGTAGTTCATGCGTGAGAGGCGTGGGCGGGCGCGAGGCGAGGCTGGTTCTTCGGGAAGTTCGGCTGACTCGATCGGCGGCGCGATGACGCGCTGGCGTTCGCGTTCGGCGAGCCTCGTCTCGGCGATCTCCTGCTCGGCGCGGAGGCGGGCGAGGCGCGCTTCCTCGGCTGCTATCGCGGCGGCGCGCGCATCGAGGCGAGCCTGCTCGGCTTTCAGTTCGGCGGCCTGGCGGTCGAGGCGGAGCTGCTCTGCTTTCTGGGCTTCGGCCTGCCTGGCGAGCAGCTCCTGTTCGGCCTTGAGTTTGCTGGCGTCGGTGGTGTTGGTGCGCGGGGAGGGTTTTGGCGCGATCGGCTTCGGCGCAGGTTTCGGGATCTGCAGCGGCGGCGGACCGCCATCGAGTTCCGGCATATCTTCCTGCGCGTGGGCTGCGGGAAGCGAGCAGAACATTGCGGCGGCAAGCGCCGCGATTGCGAGATGTCTGGCCATGCTTGCAGGATGTTTCGCTGCAGCCGAACGGGGGATGAACGATTTGTTGGCGACGCGGGCAAGTCGGCGCCGCGTCAGCGTTTCGGGTTCGCCATCTTCTGCTCGAGCCACGCGACCGCGGTCGTGTAAGTCTTGTAGTCGGCGCTGTTGAGATTGAGCAGGTGCGGGCGGTGGTCCGTATCGAACACGTAACGGCTTTCGACGTGGCCGGCGAGTTGCAGCAGGAAGGCGCCCATGGAGTAGCGGACCGTCGGGTCGCTGGAGATGCGGGCGTTGCGGAAGATCTGGGTCATGACGGCTCTGGTCGGGTGCGCTTCGGCTATGTCGTAGAGGCGATCGAGCGCGCCGGTCATGGAGGCGGCGGCTTCGAGCTTCTCGATGAAGCGGCGTTCGATGTCGGTGGTCCAGCCGTGTATTTCGATTTCATCGCGGAAGGCTTCGATGCCGGCGCCGTCGGTCTGTAGCTCGGCGGCCTTGCCGATGCGGCTGATGGCTTTTGGCGTGCCAAGGGTGCGGAGGGCTTCGACGTCGCGCCAGTCAAGCGTCGCGCGCTGGCAGATCTCGTCGGTGAGGAGGTCGCGTTCTTCAGCTGTGATCCCTGCGAGGGCGGCGAGGTCGTAGGGCGTGCCTTCCTTCCACTTGTCGTAGTCGAGGATCATCGACTGCCTGAAGCGCTGGTAGGCGGGTGTGAGCGTTTCAGGGGGAGGCGGCATAGGCCGGGTCTAGCGGCGTTGGACCGGGGCGGCCAGCGGACGGATGTCTGCGCAGGCGATCAGGCCTGGATATCGACCAGTTGCGCGGAAGCCGGCGTGGCGACTGGCCTGGGCTTTGCGACAGCGTCGGAGGGTTTGACGGGCTCTGGCGCCTCGGACTTCGGCGCGGGCTCGACGTGAACGGCGCGATCAGCGTTCGACTGCGCGCGCGCGGCTTCCTGATCGGCGGCGATGCGCTGGATCGCCTGCGCGAAAAGCAGTTGTCTGATCTGTGCGGCGTACCGGACCGAAACGGGTCCGATCGCGCCCGTTCCAACGGCGCTCATGGCACACTCCTACGCTAGGCAGTATGTGCCGCGTCAGTGAATCGCACCTTAACGGAGATGCCCGCCAGAGGCTGTTTTGCACGCCAAAATAGTTAACGCGCAATACGTCGGGATTCAGCAACGCGGGAACCGGCCGCAGCGAGGCTCAGAGGTTCTCGGCGAACCATCTGGCGGTCGCCGCGTAGGCCTCGGCGCGGTGGGCTGGTTCGCTGAAGCCGTGGTCGCCGCCCTGGATCACCACGAGGTTCGTCTTGACGTTGGCGGCCTTCATCGCGTTGTGGATCGACTGGCCCGAAGCAAGCGGTACGAGTTCGTCGGCGTCGCCGTGGACGATCAGCGTCGCCGGATCCTTCGCGTCGACGAAAAGGATGGGCGAGATGCCTGCGGCCTGATCGTTGGGAAAGTCGAGTGCGGGGAAGCGGTCGCTCGGGCCGGTCATGCGGCGAAGATCGACGGGTGGGTAGTAGGCGACGATCGCCTTGATGCGGGCGGAGCCGCGCAGGACGGGGTCGGTTGCTGTGGGGTCGCCATCATCGCCGTTGAGGCCGAGCATGAGCGAGAGGTGTCCGCCCGCGGAGCCGCCGAAGACGCCGAGGCGTTTTGCATCGACGCCGTAGGTGGAGGCGTTGAGGGAGACGTGGCGCAAGGCGCGCTTAACGTCGGCGTGCGCCTCGGGAACCTTGAAGCGCGGAGCGGAGCCGTGGTGGACCGGGATCACGGTGATACCTTTGTCGAGCAGCGCCTTGAACTGCGCGACGCGTGTTTCGGGCGCGGCCCAGCGCGACACCCATCCGCCCGAGACCATGTAGAGCACGGCGGCCCCATTGGCGTTCGCGGGCTTGATGACGTCGTACACGTTGGCCATGCCGTCATGGTGGCCGTAGATGACGTCGCGACGGATCGTGACGCCATCCGTGGCGGCGACAGAAGCCGCCGGCTGTGAAACCACGCGTTCAATCTGCACAACTTCAACGCGGCGCGCGGGTTCACGATCCTCTGCAATGATCATGCAGGCGCCCAGCGCCAGCGGCGCGGCAAGCGACATCAGTACGGCGCGCTTCATTCGCAACTTCTCCCTGGCCCTTTGTTGCATGAAGGATGGTCGCGCTCGCTGGCGTGCGTCAAGGCGCTCGCGTATTGCGAAGCGTCACTCAGCGTGTCGTGTCAGGCGAGTTCGGGCGATGTCCGCGAGACAATGCCGGCGTGTCTTCATGTCTATGTCGAGGATGCGGACATGACATTCTTCAAAGCGCTCGCCACGGACGCCAAGGCGAGCGAAAGCCGGTCGATGGGCTCGACTGTGATCGACACGCGCTCGTGAAGGCCGCGTGAGGAAACACGTGGCAGATCGCCACGCGGCAGGTTGTCGAGCGGCATCCAGAGCGAGCGCTTTCGCGCTGAGCTTGTCCTCAAACGATTTTCGGATCTGAGCTTCTGAGTTCCCGAGGCCTGCCAAGCGGCAGTGCGACGGCGCGATGCGGCGTGTGCGTGAGCTACCCGGCGTGGACGTGATACGTGCGAGCCCCGACATCGCTCCGATACCCCCTGGAGACCGCCACGACCTCTTCCCGCGCCTTCAAGTCCGAGCTCCACGCGCTTGAAGCGCGCATGGGCGAGCTTGCCGTGCTGTTGTCGGAAATGGCCGATGCGCTGACGTCCTATCCGGAAAGCATCCGGATCATCGATGGGCCGGTGAGCGACCCGGTGGCTGCGGAAGCGACAAATTTCGCGCTGCGCGCGCATGATTGGCCGAGCATCCAGGAGATCGGGCAGTTGCTGGCCAACTGGCGGCGGCTGCGCGATTTGTCGGATAGTGGTGTTTCCCGCTAGGCGTAGCGCAGCGCTTTTCTCAGGCCTTCATATCGATGAGGAGCGCCGTGTGCGCGCCGCCGCGGGCGCGGTAGCCACGTTCAAGCAGGTCAGCAACGTTGCGCGCCTTCTGGACCTTGCGGTCAGAGCGTTGCGCGTCGCGGTAGATCGCGTGCTGGCGCTGCAGGACGACATGAGTGGGCGCGCGATCGCGTACGAATTGCAGATCGAATGACATGGGCGCAGCCTTGGCCTGCCGCATCCTGGGCGACCTAAGCAGGCTCGCAGAAGCGCGTGAAAGTCGCGTGCGTGCGGGCGCGTAGATTCCTGCCCCATGGTTAGTATGCGGGTAACGATCCTGCGCAGTGCTCAGGCTAGGATATCGAGCAATCGCCGGGGCAGCGGGGCGGGATTTTCGGCTGCGCGTTCTGCAGGTGTGGGGCGCGCGGCGGCTGAAGCCTTTGCTTCCTCGACGCGCGTGCCGCGGCGGGCTTCTGCGCGCGCGAGCAGGTACTGGTGCGCGACAGCGCGGACGGCTTCGCGGCGATCTGCAGCGGCTACGTGTTCAGCCGAGATAACGTCGATTGCCATTTCGCTCTCCCTCAACGGAGACGAGTTTGGGAGGAAACCGTTGTTCAAGTCTGGGGAAAATTGAAAAAGTCTCGCGAGGCAAAACAGGAACCGGCTAACTTTACCTAGGGGAAGAAGTGGCACAGAGCCGGCGGGGGAAATCCTGGGCTATAGTTGGTCATGGTCTACAAGTGGGCCAGCGCACGGCGCATGGCCACAGACCGCGAAGACAACAGACCAACACGCCTTCGCGCCGACACGCTTGCCGGCCTGATCCATCAACATCGGTGACGGTCGCCCGCCTTCGTAGCGGTGCGAGATCGTGCGCCGTGCAGGAGACATCAGGTGAGGCTGTTCTGGAGACGTGAGGCGAAGTCGGCTGTGCAGCTGACTGCGATCCCGGGCCTGCGCGCGGCGCAGTGGTCGGGTGCAGGGCAGCTGGCGCGGGAGGGGTTCGAGCGCAATCCGATGGCGTATCGCTGTGTACGACTGATCTCGGAGGCGGCGGCGAGCGTGGGGGGTGCGGC
>CAIKXW010000294.1 GCA_903831485.1 uncultured Alphaproteobacteria bacterium
CGCCCATACGCCCGCATAGCAGTCTGCCTGAAGTTCGAGGGCGACGGAGTAGCGGTTGCCTTCTTCCTTGCCGAGGGATTGCTGCGCTCGCTGCACCTTTTGCGAGGCGCCGCTGAGCGTCTGCACGTGGTGGCCGAATTCATGGGCGATGACATAGGCCTTGGCGAAGTCCGCATCGGACGCACCGAGTTGCTCGCTCATCGTTTGCCAGAAGGAGAGGTCGAGATAGACGGTCTGGTCGGTGGGGCAATAGAACGGGCCCATCGCCGCCTGGCCGTAGCCGCATCCCGTGCCTGTGCCGGTGTCGTAGAGGACGACTTTGGGCGGGGTGTACCCGCTCATCGCCTGCGCCCAGACATCGTTCACATTGGCGCCGACGACGTCGACGAAGCGGCCGGCGTCGTCTGCAGGCGTGCCAATCGTGCCGCGTTCCTGTGCGCCCTGGCCGATGAAGACCCCGGCGACGGATTGCGTCGTGTTGGGGTCAACGCCAAGAAAAACGTAGGCGAGTACAGCGATGATGCCGACAATGCCGCCGCCGCCCGCGACTGCCCCTGCGCCGAGACCGCGCCGGTCCTCGGTACCGCCGCCCGAGCGGCCGCCTTTCCAACGCATGTCCTGTCTCCCTCGAATGCCACAGCAATAGGCCAGAACGCGCGAAAGAAGGAAAGGCTGCGTTGGCGGCGCGAACGCCCTCAGTCTAGACTGTCCGGCGATCAAGAGGAGACGTGGGTGGCGTATCCGATACGCGTGGGCGTTGGCGGCTGGACATTCGAGCCGTGGGACGAGACGTTTTATCCGTCAGGGCTGTCCAAGGCGAAGCAGCTGCAGCACATGAGTCACACGCTGACCGCGGTGGAGGTCAACGGGACGTATTACTCGTCGTTCAAGCCGGACACGTTCGCGAAATGGCGCGACGAGACGCCGGACGGGTTCGTGTTCAGCCTGAAGGCGCACCGGTTTTCAACAGTGCGCAAGACGAAGGAGGACATGAAGATCTCGACCGGTCTGTTCCTCGACCAGGGCATCACGCAGCTGAAGGGCAAGCTGGGGCCGATCAACTGGCAGTTTCCCGGCAATCGCAAGTTCGACCGCGAGCACTTTGCGAACTTCCTGTCTGTGCTGCCGAAGGAGAAGGACGGGGTCGAACTGCGTCATGCGCTGGAGGTACGTGGGACGGGCTATGACGATCCGGCGTTCTTCGAGCTGCTGGACAAGCATGGCGCGACGGTGGTGTACGCCGAAGACGATGAGTTTCCGAAGCTTGCGCAGCTGGGCTCGGACTTTGTCGTGGCGCGGCTGATGCAGTCGCAGGCGAACGAGAAGGCCGGGTACTCGAAGAAGGAGATCGACCGGTTCGCGAAGATGGCGACGGACTGGTCGAAGAAGCGCGATGTGTTCGTGTTTTTCATCTCGGGGGCGAAGGAGAACAATCCGGCGGCAGCTATGGCGTTGCAGCAGAAGCTGGGGCTGAAGGCGCTCGCTGGGCCGATGCCAGTTGTGGCGAAGAAGGCTCCTGCGACAACGACTGCGGTGAAGAAGACTCCTGCAAACAGGAAAGCTCCGGCGAAGAAGAAGTGATGCGATGCGCCTGAACCAGGTCACTGTCCCACTGATCGACTACGAGGCGAGCAAGGCTTTCTATCTGCGTCTTGGACTCAAGCTGATCGTGGACTCGCCGCCGCACTATGCACGGTTCGAGATGCCGGAAGGCGGATCGACGTTTTCGATCGAGACGGTGGACGGCTGGCCCGGGGGCGACTGGCCTGAAGTGTGGTTCGAGAGTGACCGGCTTGATGAGTTGGTGCTGGAGTTGAAAGAGAAGGGCGTTATCTTCGAGCGGGAGCCGGAGACGATGAGCTATCTCTGGCGCGTGGCGCAGCTGCGCGATCCAGCGGGCACCCGGATCGCGCTCTATCACGCAGGTGAGAACAGGCTGAACCCGCCCTGGCGGGTCAAGTGATCAGGCCAGCTTCCCTGTAATCCATTGCGTCAGCAGGGCGCGCGGCGGGGGCGGAGCTGCATCCGGGCGCGCCGGTGGAGCTAGTGGATGGCAGTGCCGTGGCAATGGCGGATGGTGCGTCCTGGTCGGGCGATGCGACCTTGCTGGCGCTCGGCCCGCCTGGTCCCGGATGCGGCGTCTCTCGCGGTGGAGGCAAGCGAGGCGCGGCCAGCGCGGGCGAACACGCTGGATCTTGCGCTGAACCGGATGCCGGACGGCGCGAATGACTTCGCGATTGGAATCGATAGTCCGTTCCACATTTCGCTGCACTCGAAGTCGGCGAAGCTGGCCCCGGGGCCTGGAGGCGTTGTGCATGTTGCAAAGTATCTGCCCGTTGGCGAGGCGCCGGGGGCGGATGCCATCGGCGAACTGGAGCGTGTCGCTGATCTCGTCATGCCGGGCTGGCGGGCGCTGGAAATGAAACGGCAGGAACTGCGCGGGATGGTCGTAGCAAATGCGCTGCCGCGCTGGGACAGGAAGCGAGCTGGGGTGTGCGTGAAGGATGCGCCGGGGTTGTTTGTCGCCGGGGATTGGGTTGGCGATGAGTGGATGATCGCTGACGCTGCCGCCGCGAGCGCAGTGGAGGCTGCCATGGCGGTGCAGGAATGGTTGAAGCGCGGTGCGGTGCGAGCCGCCTAGCGGACCAGTTTGCCGTTGATGACTTCGTTAGGCTCTTCGAAGCAACGCGCGCGCATCAGGACGAAGTCGGTGGGGAAGTCGTCGCCGGTGAAGGCGATGATGAGCTGGCCCCAGTTGCGGGTCGTGCGTCCGTGGTCGTCGATGATGGCGAAGGGGCAGATGAGGGTGGTGTCGTCCTCGTCGTCGTGGCTGACGTCCGGCTCTGACCAGTAGCCTTTCAGCGGGCCGGGGCCGCCGAATTCGCCGGCGAGGCCGTTGATGTAGAGGTAGCCGACATTGTCGCCGAACGGGACGGGGTATTCGAGGACGCCGCTGGGGCCGCTCTCTGATGTGTAGGCGACCTTGCCCAAGGGCGACTGCCAGGTGACCAGGTCTGGCTCCTGTGCGCTGGCGGAGGCGCAACCGGCGATGAGGCCGAAAGCGATGAGCGCGGCACTGCGTTTCATGGATCAGCCTGGCGAGGGTTGCGGGTTGGCGGCGAGCGGCGCGGAGAAGGATTTCGGAAGGAGCGTGTACCAGCGCGGCCCGGCCGAATTCATGCGTTCGGCATAGGCGCCCGCTTCAGCTCCGATGCCGGCGAAGACGTCGCCGCGGTTGGGTCCGCGACGGATGGCGCCTCCCGTATCCTGCGCAACAAGCAGACGCTGGAATGGCGCGCCGCCATACTCGCCGTCGACGAACACGATGGCGCCATAGGGGTGGTAGGCTGGATCGACAGCGATCGAGCCCAAGGGCGTGAGGGGCACGTTGGCCGCGCCCTTCGGGCCGGCGGCGAAGTCGGTGATCGTTTCCTCCTGGAAGAAGACATAGGAGGGATCGGCGTTGAGGGCGGATTTCTGTTCGGCCGGGTTGGTGTCGAGCCAGGTGCGGAAGTTGGTCCAGGTCGGGCTCTGGAGCCGGCCTGAATTTCGCAGGGCGCCGAGGGCGGAGTTCCACTTGTAACCGTTCTGGGCCGAGAACTGTGCGCGGGCCTGAGTCCCGTCGGCGAAGGACAAGCGGCCGGAGCCCTGCACCTGGAGGTTGTAAACGTCGGCGGGGTGGGCATAGCCAATGATCTGGCCGAGATAGGGAGTGATCGCCTCGCGCTTCGGATATGGCACGATGCGGTCGCCGTTGATGCGGCCGTTGAGCGAGCGTGGGGCGCCACGGAGGGCTTCGTTGTCGTAAGCTTCGGCAAAGGCGCCGAGATCGACCGTGATCATGTCGGACGGACGCTTGAGCAGCGGCTCGCTGAATTGCGGCGACCATTCGCGGCTGGCCTGGATGACGGGTTCGAAATAGGAAGTCAGCCTCGCTTCGCCCGGGCCGAGCACGTATTGCGGATCGAAATAAGCTTCGAAGAACCAGCGCTCCTGTCCCGGCTGGATAGTGAGCGATGCGTTGCATGCGTTGAACCAGTCGCCGACGCGGCCGCCATATCGCCCGCCGCTCAGCGGGGCATCGGGCGCGCGGAGGCGCCATGAATCGCACTGACGCTTGAAGGCCTGGAGCGCGGGCGCCATGTCGGCCGTCGCCCAGCCCGGGACATTGTCGAAAGCTACCGGCGTGAGCGTGAAATCCGCAGGCGCCGGCGTGGCAATGGCCGGGGTGATGGGCGGGCGGGTGACAACGGGGCCGGGACGGGTTCCGCCAGCGACGATGGGGGCCGGGCGCGACGAAGCGCAGGCGGCGAGCGTAAGGACGACAGATGCTGACAGGACGGCGCGGGCGATCATTCGCGTCTCCGAAACGAAAAGGGTGGGCGTCCCCGCACAAGGGATGAGGTGAGGTTAGCGCGAAATTGTGGCGCGGGGAGGCTTGGCTACTGGTCTTCCTGCAGTTCGTCTGGCTCTGCGGCGGCATTCGGGTCGAAGGGTCGGATCGAGAACTCGTTGCCGGGCTGGCCGGGGGGGACCAGCGTGTAGAAACCCTCGATTTCGAGGCGGATCATGATGGGGTCGGGGCTGTGATTCCTGAAGTACCAGCCGAAAATGCCGTCGATCGGGGCGGTGAGGCTGCCTTGGTCGGCGAGCAGGCGGGCCTTGCGATAGTCGATGACGGTCTGCGGCTGGCCTTCGGCCGGGAGGTCGTGGCCGTGCTGGTCTGTCTCGACGGGGACGGTGGCGGGGCTGCCATCGAGGTTGGTGGCGGTCCATTTGTAGAAGATTGACTGGCCAGGTTTCATCGCAACCTTGTATTCGATCGCGGCTTCCTTCCAGTCGGCGGCGCCGAGCGGGATGTCGACGATGTGCGACTGTTTTGGCGCGTCCGAAGATGTGGCCAGTGCGCCACTGCCCGCGAAGTCCTTCTCCTCCGGCGCCCAGAGGCGGCTGATGCCGCTGGCCTTGCCAATCCCGAGAGGGTCGGTGTTGAACTCTGCCGGCATGATGGCGCCGACGACGATCAGCGCGCCGAGAAGGAGCCCGCCGCCGGTGATCAACGCGAGCGTCTTGCCCGAGACGGTGAGCGCGACGGGGCGGATGTCCTCTTGATCAGGCATCATGCGTCTCCTGCGAGAAAGTAACCTGCAAGCTGTTCGCCGGCCAGCACGACGCCGGCTAGGAACAGCAGCGCGTTGGCCGCAGTGGCGTAGCGGCCGAAGGATTTTGTCGTGCGCCACAGCGTCATGGCCACGAGGATGATCGAGAGGGCGACGACCTGACCTATTTCGACGCCGATGTTGAAGGCGATGAGGTTGGCGAGCAGGCCGTCCTGGTTGAGGCCGAGATCCTGCAGCTTGGTCGCGAGGCCGAGGCCGTGGATCAGGCCGAAGCCGCCGACGGCGATACGGTTGTCGATCGGCCAGCCGAGCTTGCGGAAGCCGCCGAGATTCTCGAACGCCTTCCAGCAGACGGAAAGCCCGATCACCATGTCGACGAGGTGGGACGACACGCCCAGGTCAAACAGGACGCCGAGGATCAGCGTGGTGGAGTGCCCCAGCGAGAACAGCGTGACGTAGAGCAGGATGTCCTTGAGGCGGTAGAGGAAGAAGATCACGCCCAGCAGGAAGAGAAGGTGGTCGTATCCCGTCACCATGTGCTTGGCGCCGAGATAGAGGAAGGGGAACGGGTCCGCGCCAATGGTCGCCTGCACGAAGGCGGCGTCACGGCCGCCAATGGCGTGGGCGAAGACGGGCGGCGCGATCAGGCTGAACACCAGCAGTGCGAACAGGACGTGATAGTGGCGCATCTGGGCTCACGGCGGCTGGAATTGTGGCTTAGGGCGGGCGGATAGGGGATGCAATGCATCCGTGTGCGCTGCCGTGCGTATCAAGGCATTCAGGGAGTTTCAGCGATGGACGTTGTGAAGGGTGCGCTTGCGGCCGGCCTGATCCTTGGCGTGCTGGACGGGCTGTGGCTCGGCATTATCGCGCGGGAGTGGATTTTCCAGCAGCTGGGAGACCTGCGGCGGTCGGATGTGCAGATTGTGCCCGCCGTGGCCTTCTACCTGCTCTACTCGGCAGGGCTGGGCTTCTTCGCGGTGGCTCCGGCGCTCGAGAGCGGCGACTGGATGCGGGCGGCGTTGCTGGGCGGGTTCCTCGGCATGATCGCCTATGGGACGTATGACCTGACCAACTGGGCGGTCATGAAGAACTGGCCCGTCGCAATGAGCCTGGTGGACATTGTGTGGGGCACAGTCCTCTCTGCGGCGTCGGCGGCGGGCGCTGTCCTGCTGCTCAAGGGGATGAACTGGGCTTAAGCCTCATCCCATTCGAATACGTCCTCGATGCCGGCGTTGAAGACGTGCGCGATCCGGAAGGCAGCCTCTAGTGATGGACCGTACTTGCCCGCTTCGATAGCCGCGATGGTCTGGCGCGTCATGCCGATGCGTGTCGCAAGATCACTCTGCGTCATCTCGCCATGCTCGAAGCGCAGGCGGCGGATGTGGTTGGCGATTGGGAGCCTCGCCATTGCTCAGTAACCGCGCCGCAGCATGACGATCTGCGCGATGGCGACGCTCAGGGCGGCGCACGCCATGGCGGCAATGCCGACATTCACGATGCGAACGATCAGATCGACCAGGCTCTCGCCACGCATCGGCAGATGGGTGACGATGAGTGTTCCCGCCATTCCGATCATCAGGACGTAATAGCCGACGACGTGACTGCGGGCGTGGATGATCAGCTCCCGCTCATCGCGTGCGCTGCGTGAATCGCGTGGTGTCACCAGCATGGCGACGAGGTTGAGCCCGACCTGCAACAGGACAAGGCCGACGATCGACATGATGCCGAAGTGGAAGGCCTGCCATGACGTTTGCCGGATCACGCCGGAGAGGATCGCGCCGTAATATGCGCCGAAGCAGCTGAGGATCGTGACCAGCGTGATCCAGGCTGTCTTCTCACGGAACGACATTCGGATTCCCCGAAAAAAGCGGCTCGACTTGATGTATAGAATCTTTTACATCATGTTCGAATTACTTGTCATGCTTTTTTGTGGCTCCGGAACGAAAAAATCCGATTCCGGAAACGGCGAAGCTTTGTCCTGAAGGAGGGCTTCGATGCGGACGATTTCGACCCTGGCGATCCTGGCGATTGGGACGGTGTGGTCCGCCGCCGGGTGTTCGCAGCACGACCTCTTGGCGATGCATGCGCCGGCGCACACGGGAATTGCCGCGCCTCCGGAAACGGCGTCGACCCCGCAGGGCCAGACATTGAACCTGCAGGGCGACCAGTCGGCGTGGATCAACAACGACCACATGCGCGGGTTCTATGCGTTGTCGAAAGACACGCTGGGCAAGGGCGCGCCGCCGCTCGACGCCGATCGCTATCGCGAGAAGTCGTATGCGATCTTCCGCGTGTTCGCGAAATCGATGGGCGCCGATCCCGACCTGATGGTGGACCACCTCAAGGACATTCCGGGGCAGATGGCCGGCATCGTGAAGGATGATCCGGAGGTGCTCGACAGCTACGACAACTTTGTCGTGGCGTTGATGGGGCCGCAGTAGCTATTGCTGCGGCGGCTGGCTGCCATAGGGCCGGTCCATGTCGGCGACGATGAGCCACCGGCCGCCATCGTTCAGCAGCGTGAGCACGAACTTGCCGCCGGCCGGGTCTGCGGGCTGTTCGGCGTACTCGCCGATGATGTAGGCGAGGTCGTCGCTGTAGGCGTGTTCGAGAGCGCGCAGGTGTAGCGGGCCGCCGCTGCCAGCGTAGCAGGCCTCGACGCCGGCGCGGTCTGTAGCGGGCGGGCAGGCGTTGGGTACGACAGTGCGGCCTTCGGCGAAGAGCGCGGCGAGCGCCTTTGCGTCGCGCGCTTTCCATGCGGTGGTGTAGTCGTCGAGCACGCGCTGGAGTGAGGGCGGGATTGCGGGGCCGCTGGTGGCGGGCGCGGTGGTGCAGGCGGCGAGGGCCAATGCCGCCAAGGTGGCGAGCGCCTTCATGACGTTTGGCCCGTTTGCCTGCCCACGCTCGTCAACGCTACTGCCCGCCCGCATACATCTTCACAAGCTGGTGGAGAAACATGCGGCCCTCGAGCAGCTGCTTCACGCCGACGCGCTCGTTGAGGCCGTGGGCGTTCGTTGTGTTCGGGTCAGCGAAGATACCCGAGACGCCGTACGTCGGGATGCCGGCTGGCGTCGTGAAGCGGCCATCCGTGGCTCCGGTGGCCATGGCCGGGATGACGGGTACGCCGGGCCACATCTTCTCGGTGAGCTGTTCGATCGGGCCGAGGATTTCCGACGGCAGCGGCGGCGCCTTCATTGGCGTTTCGGGCGGCGAGCGCAGCGTGACTTTCACGTCGGTGTTCTTGATGGCGTCTTCGAGCTGCTCGCGGATCTCTTCCTGGGTGTGGCCCGGGAAGATGCGGCAGTTCACGTTGGCTGTGGCGCGCTGGGGCAGGGCGTTGGGCGCGTGGCCAGCGGAGAGCTGGGTTGCGACGCATGTCGTGCGCAACGTGGCGTTGTAGCTGGGATTGGCGGTGAGGCGGCGGATGGCGGCGGCGCTTTCGCCATCGGCGGCGTCGCGCATGTCCTGGCCCTCCTGGCCCGGCGTGATCTGGCCCATGCGGCGGAAGAAGGTGCGCGTCGCGTCGTTGAACTCGATTGGGAACTCATAGGCCTGAACCTTCATCAGAGCCTGGCCCAGCTCGTAGATCGCATTGTCTGGGACGGGGCGCGAGGAGTGGCCACCGGGGTTCGTCACCTCGATGGTGAAGTCCTGGTAGAGTTTCTCGCCTGCCTGCACGCCATTGTAGAGGTAGCGTCCGGTGGCTGGGTCAATGCGCCCGCCGGCGCCTTCGTTGAGCGCGAACTCGGCGGAGATCAGGTCGAGATGGTTCTCGACCATGTATTTCGCGCCGATGAATTGGTTGGCGCTCTCCTCGCCGCAATTGAGCATCATCTTGATGGTGCGCGCGGGTTTGTAGCCTTCCTGCTTGTACCGGATCATCGAGTCCGTGAAGATCGCGGCCATGGATTTGTCGTCGCTGGCGCCGCGGGCGTAGAAATAGCCGCCTTGCTCGGTGAGCACGAAGGGGTCGCGGACCCAGTCCTCGCGCTTCGCTTCCACGACATCGATGTGCGCCATCAGCAGGATGTGTTTTGCCGCGGCGTCGGAGCCGGGGAGGATGGCGACGAGGTTGCCGTCCTGCGGACGGTTCGGCTTCGGATCGACGAGGATATGGAGGTCGCTTTCCGGATAGCCCGCAGCGAGCAGGCGCGCCTTCATCCGTTCCGAGGCGAGCGTGCAGGAGCCCACGGAGTAGGTGGTGTTGGTTTCGACCAGCTCCTTGTAGAGCGCGCGGAACTCGGCCTCGCCGGCGCCGGGGTCGCCTGAGGGGAAGGCGGGTGTGACTGCTTCTGCGACTGTTTGTTCGACCGGCGCTGTCGTGCAGGCGGCAAGCGCCATGACAGAGGCGGCGGCAAGAAGGAGGCGCATGGGGTACCCTTGAGTCGATTTGGCCGGACAAGACCATGCCCCGAGCCCCCCGCCAAGCACCGTCAGGGCCAGGCGGAAATCACCGCGCCAGCTGCGAGAAAGCCCAGCAGCAGGTGGATGGAGTCCATGATCAGAAGGCCAGGGCGTTCGGGGCTGTAGACGAACGAATACAGACGCGTCGACAGGATCAGGAAGAACCAGATCTGGAAGGTGACGACGAGCCCTGTGGCGAGGTTTGTGACGCCGCACATCTTGAGAATGATGGCGAGGCCGATGGCTGTCAGGATCGGCATGAGAGGCGAGACCGCCATCTTCCACATGTGCGGCTTCAGCTGTTCCTGCGTGTAGCCGGACAGCTGCATCCAGAGCTTGGAGAAGACGGCGCCGTAAATGAGGAAGCCGATGGCGTAGAAGGCGATGGCGGCGACGATGATGGCGAGCCAGTTGTCGCCGACGATGATTCCCTGCGGTGGCATGTGAAACTCCCCTTTGTCCCGTGGGGATATTAGGCGAGTTCCCGTTGGGAGTCCATTTCACGGTGGCGAAAGCAAAAAGGCCCGCCTGTGAGGGCGGGCCTTGGTCGTCGTCTTGTGCCAGCTGACTAGAGCTTGCTCGTCAGCTCCGGCACGATCTTGAAGAGGTCGCCGACGAGGGAGTAATCCGCGATCTGGAAGATCGGGGCTTCTTCATCCTTGTTGATGGCGACGATGATCTTCGAGTCCTTCATGCCGGCGAGGTGCTGGATGGCGCCCGAGATGCCGACGGCGACGTAAAGTTCCGGAGCGACGACCTTGCCGGTCTGGCCGACCTGATAGTCGTTCGGGGCGTAGCCGGCATCGACTGCAGCGCGCGAGGCGCCGACGCCTGCACCGAGCTTGTCGGCGAGGGGCAGGATCACCGCGTTGAACTGCTCAGCCGACGCAAGCGCGCGGCCGCCGGAGACGACACGCTTGGCGGACGCGAGTTCGGGGCGATCCGATTTCGCGATCTCTGCGGAGACGAAGGCCGACTTGAACGGACCGGCCGGCGCGGCGACGGTTTCGACCGAGGCTGAGCCCGTCGAGGCGACGGCCTGGAAAGCCGTGCCGCGGACGGTGATGACTTTCTTCGCGTCGGACGATTTCACCGTCATGATCGCGTTGCCGGCGTAGATCGGGCGCTCGAAGGTCGAGGCGTCGATCACTTTCGTGATCTCGGAGACCTGCATCACGTCGAGCTTCGCGGCGATGCGCGGGGCGGCGTTCTTGCCAATGCTCGTGGCCGGCGCGAAGAACGCGTCGTAGCCGCCCATCATCGGGACGACGAGGGCTTCGATCGCTTCGGCGATGCCATGATCGAAAGCTTCGCCTTCGACATGGATGACCTTGCGGACGCCCGCGAGCCTGGCGGCGGCCTGGGCTGCTGCGCCGGCATTGTGGCCTGCGACCAGCACGTCGATATCGCCGCCGAAAGCCTGGGCGGCGGCGACGGTCTTGGCGGTGACGTCGTTGAGGGCGGCGTTGCTGTGTTCAGCGAGGACGAGAACGGCCATGATCAGATGGCTCCCACGGACTTGAGTTTCGCGATCAGGGCGTCGACGTCGGCGACCTTTTCACCGGCTTCACGCTTCTTCGGCTCGGCGACTTTCACGATCGACAGGCGCGGCGCGATGTCGACGCCGTAGTCGGCGGGCGATTTAATGTCGATCGGCTTCTTCTTCGCCTTCATGATGTTCGGCAGCGAAGCGAAGCGCGGTTCGTTGAGGCGGAGGTCGGTGGTGACGACAGCCGGAAGCTGGAGCGCCAGCGTCTGCAGGCCGCCATCGATCTCACGGGTGACTTTCAGCGTCTCGCCATCCTTGGCGACGGCGGAGGCGAAGGTTCCCTGCGGCCAGCCGAGAAGGGCCGCGAGCATCTGGCCCGTGGCGTTCGAGTCATCGTCGATCGCCTGCTTGCCGGCGATGACGAGGCCGGGCTGTTCCGCCTCGACAATCTTGGCGAGGATCTTGGCGACGGCGAGCGGTTCGACGTTTGCGTCGGTCTGCACGAGGATGCCGCGGTCCGCGCCCATGGCGAGACCGACGCGGATGGTTTCCTGCGCCTGGGCGGGGCCTATGGAGACGACGACGATTTCGGTGGCGAGACCCTTTTCCTTCATGCGGACGGCCTCCTCGATGGAGATCTCGTCGAACGGGTTCATCGCCATCTTCACGTTGGCGAGGTCAACGCCGCTCTGGTCGGCCTTCACGCGCGGGCGGACGTTGTAATCAATCACCCGCTTGACGGGTACGAGCACCTTCATCGGTGGAATCTCCGGTCGAAAATCCAGAAACGGGCCGCCAAGTCCCCAGCAAGTGAGCCTGCGAACCAGCGGGCTTTCCGGTAGCCCCCACGCGGGCGGGAATCAAGTTTCATGGGAGGGGCGAGGGCGAAAAGCGTCGATTTGGCGCGAATGGCGGGGCCGCCGGGGAAACAATCGTGCCGGACACAGGGTTTTGCGCGTGGCTTTCTCCGAGAGGACGCTAGCCTGACGGACAAAAGACCATGATGCGGGAGGGACGACGATGTTGCCTGGAAGATTGAAGGTTGCCGCGTTCGGGGCGCTGCTGGCGGCGTCGTGCGCGAGCACGGCTGATGACGCGCCCGTCGCCATGTCCGCTGCGGAAACGGCGCGCGGGCTGGATTGCACATTCCTGACGGCGGTCGAAGCGGCGGCGAGCGCTGGCGTGCCCAACGTGACACATGAGGGCGTGCGGCTTGTGCCCCAACCGCCGCCATCGACCGATCCCAACGATGCGATTGCGCAACGGGCCAACATTCCGCGCTCGGCCCAGCCGCCGTTGACGGCGAGCCAGCAGCGCATCCTGATGTGCGGCTATGAGCTGGACGCCGCGAATGCGCGGATGCCGTTCACGCTGTTCGTGCCGGAGGGGTATGACCCCGCTAAGAAATGGCCGCTGATTGTGGACCTGCACGGGGCAGGCGTGACGCCGCTGCAGCAGATGTTGTTCGACGGGACGACGGACTTTGCGCAGCGCGATGGCTACATCGTTCTGGCGCCGATGGGGTATTCGACATTCGGCGGGTGGGGGCCGGCGCGGGGGACGCCTGTTCTGGTCGAGACGGCGGATGTGAATCCGGAGACTGGCGCAAAATGGGCGACGCATTCGTTGTCGGAGCATGACGCGCTGACCGTGCTGGGCATGGTCCGGGAGAAGTTCAATGTGGATGCAGATCGCATCTACCTGATGGGCCATTCGATGGGCGGGTTCGGGACCTTCTTCCTTGGCGCCAAGCACAACACGCTGTGGGCGGGGATCGCGCCGATCGCGGGCGGCGGCGTGGGGCCGAATGCGCCGGCGGAGCGGCTGAAGGCCGTGCCGGTGCTGGTGATGCACGGGGCGGAGGACACGGTGGTGCGCAAGGCAAGCTCGCGCGCAGCTGTGCGCGAGCTGCAGAAGGCCGGCGCGCAGCACCTCTATCTGGAGTTTCCGGGGCTGGAGCACGAGTTCTTCATCCGGCGCGGGCGGGAGAACCTCGAAAAAGTGTTCCACTTCTTCAACCTGGTGTCGCGGAAGACGAATGTGGGTCCGATACCGGAGGCGACTCAGTAGGACTCTGTTTGTGCAACCGGACTGGCGGCGCCGTGAGCATCCGCTATCGTGGGCGGGACATTCTTCAGGAGCCAAAATGGCCGACGTATTCGACGACGCCTTCTATACGCGGGCTGACGCCCATATCGCTCTCTCGAACGAGCAGGCGGACAGCGCGGCGCGGGAGCTGGTGAACGCCTCGATGCTGTTTGCCTCGGCGCGTTTCTGCGCCTTCCTGTCGGCGGGCGGGTATTCGTCCGGCGAGGCGATGGCGGCGAAGCGCGACGAGATCGCGGACTATTTCGTCGATGGCTTCCGGCAGATGCTGGAGGGCAATCTCGACGCCTATATCCGGAACTTCGACAGCTACATGAAGCCGAAGGCGTAGCCGACGATCCGTCTCGCGCGTACGCTGTCCAAAAAGCGGGAGGACTGCATGGCGGGACGTCTGGACGGCAAGGTGGCGGTGATCACCGGAGCGGCGAGCGGGATTGGCCGCGCGACAGTCGATCTTTTCGTTGCGGAAGGCGCGCGGGTGATCGCGGCCGACCTGCAGGAGGACAAGGGCGCGCAGATCGAGCATGCGCACGGGGACAGGGTGCGCTTCGTTCGCTGTGACGTGATGCAGGAAGACCAGATCGCCGCAGCGGTGAATGCTGCGAAGAACAGCTTCGGCAGGCTGGACATCCTTTTCAACAATGCGGGCACGGGCGGGGCGCGCGACATGGCGGATGGCGTCACGGCCGAGGGCTTCGACTCGGTGATGCACCTGCATGTGCGTGCGGCGCTGTTCGGGATGAAGTACGCCGTGCCGATCATGCGCGAGCAGGGGGGCGGGTCGATCATTTCCACCGCCTCGATTGCGGGGCTGCGAACCGGTTATGGGCCGCTGCTCTATTCGATCGCCAAGGCCGCGGTGGTGCACATGACGCATGCGGCTGCGGCCCAGTTGAGCCCGGAGAGTATCCGCGTGAACTGCATCTGCCCGGGGATGATCGCGACGAATATCTTCGCGGCCGCGTTCGGCATTCCGCGGCAACTTGCCGAGACGCGCATCGATGCGCTGGTGGAGGCCAACAAGCATACCCAGCCGATCCCGCGCGGCGGACGCGGATCGGACATTGCTGAGGCGGCGCTCTATCTCGGTTCGGACGGGGCCAGCTTCGTCACGGGGCATGCGCTGGTGGTGGATGGTGGCATCACGCTGGGCCCCAACGACGCCGCGCGGATCGCCACGTTCGCGCCGGTGTTCGGGGCGCTTGGCGTGGACGCCGAGACCGTGGCGGCGATCTTCGCCCCGGCGAAGCGGGACTGAGGCGTCACGGAATTGCCATCGCTGCCGGGTTGTCCGGGCGGGGCAAAGGCGCCATTTCAGAGCCATGGCGGTTGGTTTCTTCAAGCGATTGTTGCGGGCGACAGCTCCGGCGGACCTGCCCAGCGAGGATGCACGCTCGGCGATTGCCGCCGTGCTGGTGATGGCGGCGCGGGCGGATGACCACTATGGGGCGGACGAGCAGCGTGTGGTGGACGACGTGCTGATGTCGCGCTTCGGTCTCGATGCGGCTGGCGCGGCGAAGCTGCGCGCCGAGGGCGAGGACGCGGAGGTGGAGTCGATCGACATCTACCAGTTCACCAAGGCGATCCGCACCGTCATTCCGATCGAGGAACGCATCGCGATTGTCGAGGCGTTGTGGAAAGTGGTGCTGGCTGACGGCGCGCGTGATCCGCATGAGGACACGCTGATGCGACAGCTGGTCGACCGGCTCGGCCTGTCGCCGATGGATAGCGCGCTGGCGCGGCAGCGGGTTCAGGGCGGTGGGAGTATTCAGGCTTAGGGCGCGGTAGATTCGCTCTGGCGACGGCGCGCTTCTGAATGGGTTGCGACCAATTCTCCTGGCCAATTGCCGACCTGAATGAACTTGCAGAGCTCCGCGATGGTCCGCGTCTCAACGAAGACGACTTCCATGTCGATCTTGCGGAACAATACGTCCCGGATGAAGGGCAGGATGCAGCGCGGTCGTGAAGCGTCGCCTGTGGCCATGTCCCGCAGCTCGGGAAGCTTAACTCCTTGGCGTGTCGAGATTGTCTCGAGGAAATCCTCGAACTTATCCGGATCGGTCGGCCCGAACAAAAAACACCAGATCGGTCTCTGGGGGCAGGATGTGATTTGGCGATTCGAAGTAATCGCGGGCGAAATCAGCGATTTCGCCCGCGGTGACCATTTTACTCCGCCGGCGCAGCAGGCGCCGCAGGAGCGGCGGGTGCAGCTGGCGAGGCGTAGGCGCCTTCCGGAGGCGCGATGCCTTTCAGGTGCTGGTTGAGGAAGGCGAGGTAGGCGTTCGACGCCGTGATGCGGTTTTCCTTGCGGAGGAAGCCGTGGCCCTCGTCGGGGAAGACGATGTATTCGACGGGGACGTTATTCTTCCTCGCACCGGCGACGATCTCGTCACTTTCGATCTGCAGCACGCGGGGGTCGTTGGCGCCCTGGATGACAAGCATCGGCTTGGTGATCTTGTCGGCGTGGAAGAGCGGCGAGATGCGGGTCAGGCGCTCTTTCTCCTTGGCCGGATCGCCGAGTTCGTCGAACAGCGAGATCCGTTGCGCGCCCCACCATGGCGGGATCGATTCCAGCGTGCGCACCCAGTTGGTGACGCCGAAGATGTTGATGCCGGCGGTGAACTCTTCCGGACGGAAGGCGAGGGCTGCGGCGACCATGTAGCCGCCATAGGAGCCGCCCATGATGGCGATCTTGTCGCCCTGCACCCAGTCGAGCGATTGCAGGTACTTCTTGCCGTAGACGACGTCGTCGAGATCGACCTCGCCATGCTTCTTGTCATCCATGTGGTAGAAGGTCTTGCCGTAGCCCGACGAGCCGCGGTTGTTCACGCGCAGCACGGCGATGCCGTGGTTGGTGAGGTGCTGGTACATCGCCGCATAGCCCTTGCGGTTCTGTCCGCCGGGGCCGCCATGGACGTCGACGACGGCGGGCACTTTGGCATCGGCGCTCGCGCCCTTCGGTTTGAACAGGATGGCCGGGATGTCGAGGCCGTCGAAGCTCTTGTAGCGGACGACTTCGCCGTCAACGAGCATGGTTTCGTCGATGGCCGGGTTGAGGTTCTTGGTGAGGCGCGTGGCGGCGCCGGTGGCGAGGTCGGCCACGAACACGTCGGCAGGCGAGGTGTCGGATGCGACGGTGAAGGCGATCTTCGATTCATCGCGGTTGAAGCGGACATTGTTGATGTCGCCCGTGGGAACGCCGGTCACGGCGACCGGCTTGCCGGACGTCTGGTCAAGGATCGTCAGCTTCGTCGATGCGTCCTCATTGATGCCTGAGACCCGGTACTTGCCGGTCGGGGAGTACATGACGAACATCACGTCCCAGTCGGCCTTGATCAGTTCCTTCTTTTCCTTGCTGGCGAGGTCGTACGTCCACGCCTGGTTGTATTCGCCAAACTCGTCGGTGCTGTAGACCAGCTGCTTGGAGTCTGGCGTGAAGTCATAGGCGCCATAGGCGATGACGGCGTCGTTCGGCGTAATCAGCACCGGGGTCTGTTTCGCGGGCTTGGTGAGGTCGGCGAGGTAGACATCGCTGTCGGCCGAGCTGTTTTCCTTCGTGAGCGCGAGCCACTTGCTGTCGGGCGAAACGGCGGTGACGAAATAGTCCGAGTTCTCGAACACCAGCTTCCGCGCGAAGGTCGTGGCGTCGTAGGCATACAGATCGAACATCTGCGGGTTGCGCTCGTTCGTTGCGATCCAGAACGTCTTGGCGTCGCCGCTCCAGCCGATGAATTGTGCGCGGTGCTTGTCGCCCGGCGTCAGGTCCTTGAGCGTGCCGTCTGCAGCGCGAACATAGATATGCGCGAGTTCGTCGCCGCCGCCGTCCTGAGAGACGAGGACGCGGTCATCGGTGGGGAAGTAGCTGATGGCGAAGACTGCGCTGGTGGTGGACTGCGTGAGCGCGGTCGGGTCTCCGCCCGCGATCGGCAGCGCGGCGGCGTTGTAGACGCCGGACTTGTCGCTCGCCAGCAGCAGGTTCGCGCCATCGGACGAGAAGGCGTAGGGCGTGGCGTCGCTCATCGACACGGCCGTGGTGTCGAAGAACACCTTTGCATCGTACGTCTTGTGCGCTGGCGCCGCGGCGGTTTCGACCGCTGCCGGCTGGCAGGCTGCGAGCGCCAATGCCGTCATTGATATGAGTAATGCAGACCTGACCATTCGACCCTCCGAGTTGCGCGGACAATGGCCGGGCTCGCGGTCGGGCGCAAGTGACCTAGCGTCAGTCGCCGCTCGCAAGCGTTGGAGACGTCGATGCCTGTGTGATCTCCTCGAGGCGGAACCAGTCGGTCTTCTCGAGGCCAAGCTGGTAGTCGAGCCAGGTTGGCAGGATTTTCGCCGCGCGGGAGCCGCGCGTGTTCGAGAGGATGACGATGCCAGCGTCCTGCGCAGGTAACCAGGCGATCTGGGCGATGTAGCCCTCGACGCTGCCGGAGTGGGTGAGCAACTGCTGGCCGGCATAGGTGTAGCTGCGCCAGCCGAGGCCGTAGGAGGTTTCGGTGACCGGCGTCTTCAGCGAGCGCTGGCGTGACGTTTCAGGCGGGGTGGAGATGCGCTTGCGATGCGTTTCGTCCAGCACGGCCTTCGGCAGCACGTCGGTGCGGTGGCCCATCTGCGCGGTGAGCCATTTTGACAGATCTGCAATCGAGGCGTTCACGCCACCGGCAGCCGGGACCTTGTAGTAGAAATCCGTCACCGGCACGGACATCCAGCCATCACCAACACGCCGATGCGGCCGCGCCCAGTTTCCGCTGGCGGAGAGTTCGTACTGGGTGACGGAGGCGGTCTTCATGCCGAGCGGGACAAAGATGCGGTCACGAAGTTGCTGCGCGAAACTCTTGCCCGTCGCCTTCTCGATCTGTGCGGCGATCATGTTGAAGGCGACGTTCTGGTAGGTGAAGCATTCGCCGGGCGAGCAGGTCTGCTTCACTGAAGCGTACTGAGAGAGAATCTTCTTCGGCGGCGTGCCCGCTTCGAGAAGGTTGTCATACGCGTAGGGCGGCAGGCTGGTGCGGTGGGCCAGCACATCCTCGAACGTCACGCGTGCGGCGTCGCCGGGGCGCTTGAGCTTGAATTCGGGCACGAGCGAGACGACGGGGGTCTGCAGGTTCAGCTTGCCCTCGCTCTGCTCGAGCACGGCCAGCGTCGCGGCGAAGCCCTTCGACAGTGAGGCGAGGCGGAAGACGGTGTCGGGGGTTACCTTCTCATTGCCGCCGGCCTCGCGCACGCCATAGGTGCGCATCAGCTCGACCTTGCCTTTTTTCACGACGGCGACTGCAAGACCGACGAAGTCAGGCGCCGTTGCGGCGTCGTCGAGTTCTTCAGCAAAGGACCGGAGCGCCTGTGCTTCCTTGGTAAGTTGCGCTGATGCAGGCGCTGGCGCGAGCGCCGCAACGAGCATCGACAGGCCGAGAGCCAGAAATTTCAACGCGTCCCCCTAGCGGGCAGGTGGCGACTGGAATCGGATACGACCCCAGAGGCAATCCTTATTGAGAGAAGTTAACCGCGAACTAGGCGGGAATTTGTCAGCAACCCGAGTTTAGCAGCGGCGCCTGCGGCCAGGGAACCGCTACGCACTGGTTCGCTGGACTGCGATCTCAGCGATTGGCGCCGGGAACCCAGAGGACATCGCTGCCGCCGTTGTCGTTGGCGCGGCGGGCGGCGACGAACAGGAAGTCCGACAGGCGGTTGGCGTAGGCCAGGGCCGGGGGGGAGACTTTCTCGTCCTCCATCGCGGCGAGTTCCGCGATCAGGCGCTCGGCGCGACGGCAGATCGTCCGCGCGAGGTGCAGGCAGGCAGACAGCGGCGAGCCGGCGGGCAGGACGAAGCTATTGAGCGGCGGGATCACCGCATTCATCAGGTCGATCTCGGACTCCAGCCGGGTGACCTGGGCTTCGACGATGCGCAAGGGCGTCCAGCCGAGCGGCTTGTCGCGCTCGGGCGTGGCGAGGTCGGCGCCGAGATCGAAGAGATCGTTCTGGATCCGGTTCAGCATGGCGTCGAGATCGGGGTCCGCCCCAGCGTGCAGGCGGGCGACGCCGATGGCGGAGTTCGTCTCGTCGACCGCGCCATAGCATTCGACGCGCGGGTTCCACTTGTCCACGCGTTCGCCGGTGGCGAGACCGGTCGTTCCGTCATCGCCGGTGCGGGTGTAGATCTTGTTCAGGACAACCATGGCCGCAGGGATCGCACCTGCGACGCCGCCGGGTCAATGAGCGGCGTTCAGGCGTAGGCTTCGTGCCGGGCCGAGATCGGCGCGCCGAGCAGGTCGAGCGACGGGCGCGGGGCGAGACGGAACGGGACGCGGCGGGGGTCCGTCAGTCCGGCGCGCGGAGTGAAACGCCAGCCGGCGAGACGTGGCGCGGCGGCAATCAGCACATCGACCGCGCGGTCATTGCCGCTGATCGTCATGTGGCATTCGCCGTCGAGGGTGCGGACGACATCGGCTTCGAGCGAGGTGTCGAGGCGACGGATGCGGAGGTTGAGGCCGTCGAGCGCGCCATCGGCATCGGCTTCGCCACGGGCGAGAGCTTCGAACGCGTTGGAAATTCCCTGGGCTTCGGCGCCGAACCAGGTCCAGAAGCGCTTGGCAGCGGTGTCGAGGGGAGCGGTGGTTGTCGCGCGCCGTCCGAACATCCGTAGTCCCTCCCAGCATCACTCGCCGAAAACCACTGTCGCACTGGCGGCTTCAGGTTTGGCTAAGCTGATCGGAGAAATTTATCCGACCCCGCACAACGTGGGCTGAACGAACGCGTCGCATCGCGCGTTCCGCGTCACGGTTCGAGTTGTTTCGGGGTGTTACCTGAAAGCCCCAGCCACAGCGCCAAGCGCGACCAGCAGGAGGATTGCGACGAACTGGATCAGTACGCGCATCCGCATCAGCTTGTTGGAGCGCGAGCGCGCCTGCCCGTCGGTGCGGATGAGGTTCACGACGCCGAACGCCAGGACGACGAACACTGCGCCCATCGCGATGTAGACGCCGTAGAGGAGAAACATTTCCATCTGGCGGTTCTACGCCTCTTCGGCAGGGTGCGCCATGCGACGGTGCGGCAGAAATCCAGCTTTTGCCGGCTCTATCGGCTGCCGTCAGGGGCGAAGCGGTCCTCGCTCCAGACCAGCTGGTCGAACTGCATGGCGGCGCGCAGGGCGGGGATCAGGGCCCGGCCTTCGGGGCCGCCGCAGCCGGCGCGGTAGTTCAGCGTTTTCTGCTTGCCCTCGGGGGTGCGCCAGGTGACGGCGGCGGTGGGCGTTCCCGGCACGCAGTCAGGCTTTGTGCTGGAGGTCTGGTTGGGCTCGAGCATCCAGAAATTGGCCACACCAAGGGCCTCTTCGGCGGCCGCCCAGGCGTCGGTTCCCAGCCCGCCATCGCTGACCCCGGGGGTTTTTACGAACCGCACGCCGTTCAGGAGGTAGGACCCGTCAGGCTTCAGGGTCATGTCGTAGACCGGGCAGGTCTGGTCGCATTCGCCCTCGGACAGGACGATGGCGGGGTCATCGGTATGCACGGTTTCGACGCCCTGCTCGGAAGGGGAGCAGGCGGAAGAGCCAAGCGCTAACAATGCGCCCGCCAGAATTGCTATTGATCGAGCCGCCAGCCGCATGAGTCACAACCTAGAGTGCGTCGCTGCGGCTGGCGAGAGTGTCTCCGAAGCCTCAGCCCGGCTTGCTGAAGCGGAACAGGAACTGGTCCGTGTGGCGGCGCAGGTCCGGCGAGAAGGGCGACTTCGCGCGGTCGTCGTCCGGGTTGGCGAGGATGTCGCTCTTCTCGACATAGACGAGGCCAGCGGCCTTTGCGGCGTCGAGGACGTGCTGCGGGTCGATCCGATGGAGCGTCTGCGCGGACGTCTTTGCAGGCGTGCCGACGACAGCAGAGTGATCCATCGCGATGAACTCGCCGCCCGGTTTCAGCACGCGGGCGATGTCGGCGAAGGTCTTGGCGGGGTCGCCGAGCCCCTGCGTGTCCTTGGGGACAAACCAGACTTCGTGCGGGCCAAGGATCCAGAGCACCTTGTCAACTGAGCCGTCAGCGGCGGCGAGCTGGTCGAAATGCGATTTGGTGATCGTGGC
>CAIKXW010000295.1 GCA_903831485.1 uncultured Alphaproteobacteria bacterium
CCGACCGAGTCCCCGGCCCATTTCGGAATCACATCCGGCCCGTGCCGCGACTCCCCTGCATTCGCGACGATTGGAATGATGCGCGCGTGGTGCACCATCTCGGCGACGATCACGACAGTCCCGGGGGCCTGCACGACCTGCAGCGTTGAATTGTACATCGCATTCTGCATAACGGGGCCCGCCATCGACTCCGTCATGATGCACCGCTCGAACAGCGGCCGCGTCTCGGGGTCATCGAAATTCGCAGGCGAATGCTGTGCGCCGGCCCGCCCCGCACCTAGCTTGAACGGTATACGTCCGTTCGGCGGATCAACGATCCACGATGTACGGATCTCGCCCTTCACATCGGCGAGCTTCGTTCCCGGATCGATCCAGAAAGCGTTGTAGCCGCGGTCGGCATTCTTGTCGTTCAGGATCGAGGTATCGTTCGGATCACTGCCCTGCGCCTCGGACTCCTGCTGCGTTATGATGATCAGCGGGTTGTCGTTGACGATCGTACGTCCCTCCGCCTCGCTTACCACCAGCTTTTCGACGCCCGCCGGACGCTGCAGGCTGGTGATCGAGGTGCTGTTCCAGAAGCCCTGCAGATCCGGCGCCCCCCAACTTGTCCTCGGCGGCGAATATCCCGGCGCATGCTGCGCCAGCGCGCCGCCGACAGGGAGCCAGCACCCAAACAACGCGCAAGCCACAAGTCTCGAGATCATCGAGGTTCCTCCGCTTACTGCCCGGAACAGAAAAGGCGCGACCTCATCAGTCGCGCCTCTTAGAAATCCCATCCTCAAGATGTCTAGTTGAAGCCTTCGCCGCCCGTTTCGTCGCGCGGCAGCACCAGACCCGCTGCGATGCCCGGGCCCATGCCCGGCACCTTGCCTTCGCTTTCCAGCTGGCGCGCGCCGCCGAGAATGCCCGGCATGGCGTGGTTGCCTTCATGGCAGGCGTATTCATACATCGGCTGGCTGGCGTTCAACGCCATCTCGCCCTTCCAGGTCTGGCTGTAGAGCGCGGGATCATCCACCTCGAACTCGTAGGTGATCTGCTTGTCGTCCCAGCGCGTGAACCGCTCGGTCAGCTTGCCGCTCGCCGTGATCATGCCGCGCTGGCTCGGGTGCACATTGGTCGTCTCGACCACCAGCGTGTTGCCCTCATACCAGCCAACGGAATCGCCGCCCCACTTCGGAACATTGCTGTGCTTCGCGTCGGCCTTGCTCGCGGCGATCGGGATCACCCGCACGTCGTGGATCATCTCGACCTGGATCGCCACATGGCTCGGCGTCTGCACGAACTGGATCGTGTTGTTGTACATGCTGTTCTGCATCACGGGGCCATATGAGCCGGAGAAGCCGATCACGCAACGCTCGGCCTGCGGCCGCGTCTCCGGCCCGTCGAAATTGGTGATCGCATAGCCGCCGCCGCGCGAAGCGCCCGGCTTGTACGGGATGCGTCCGGTCGCTGGCTCGACGATCCACGACGTGCGGATTTCACCCTTTACAGTCGCCAGCTTCGTGCCCGGATCGATCCAGAAGGCGTTGTAGCCACGGTCGTTGTTCTTGTCCTCGAGGATCTTGGTGTTGTTCGGATCGAGCCCGGCCTGCGCCTCGTCGTCCTTGGTCAGCACAACCAGAATGTTCCGGTTCGCCAGCCGCTCGGCCTCTTTCTCGTTCACCACCAGCGACTTCGCATCCGGCGAGCGCTGCAGGCTTGTGATCGAGGTGTTGTTCCAGAAGCCCTGAAGGTCCGGCGCGCCGAACGTCGTCTTTGGGGGCGTGTAGCCCGGCGCCTGCGCAACCGCGGCCCCGGCGCTCGTCATCGCGGCGACTGTCAATGCGGTGGCGGCAAGTAGTCTGGTCTTCATGGCGTTCCTCCTCTTGGCGCCGCCCCCCGAGTCTTTGCTCAAGCCCGAGCCTTTGCTCCGGGAATGAGTCTGCGCTCGAAATAGCGGTCGTAACCTGACGCCAGCCTACGCGCCCTTTACCCTTGGGGAAAGTCTTTACCCTAGGTCAAATCACCCACCTCGCGCCAGTTGTGATCGCATCCCCGGGCACACCGAACCGCGCCCCCGGCAGCATGGGAGACGTGACCAGCGAAATCTCCCGCAATTCGATACGCTTCAGCTCGCGCCCGCGGACCACCCGCGGCGACCAGTCCCGCGCCACGAAGCCGATCGACAGGCCATCTAGCGTCCCGTCCCCGATCATCCGCAGCGCCGTCCGTCCCGCCGCCGTCTCCCCCGAAACGAATCCGCGCACGAACAGTCCGCGCCCATCATCTTTCATTGTTATCCATCGACCCGCCGTCCGCCCCCCCGGCATGGCTCAGCAGCATTCCCACACCGTTGCCCCGCGACAGCGACTGCGAAAACGCACCCGCGCGCACAACATCGCCGGCCAGATCCTCAACGCCGAACAGCGACGCATACCCCTAGATCACCAGCGACTGCATCTACAGCGCCTCCAGCTTCTGCTCGATCCGCGTCATCTGCGCCGCCGCGAGCTCGAGCTTCACCTCGACACGCGCCAGCCGCTCGGCCAACGCCGACTGCGAAACGAGTCGCAGCTCGACCTCCTTCAGTCGCTCGCCCATGCCGCCTGCCAAAGCAAAGACACCCGCTGATTCAACGATAAGCGCGGGTATCAGTGCGAGTGCAATTTTCCTGTCGATCATCTCGATCTCCTCTGCTATGGATCTGTCACTCCTGGGCTGGGCGGCGGTGCGTTCGGGAGCTCTTCCAGAATGAAGCGGGCGGATGTCGTCAGCGTGCGCAACCTGTTCTCAGGCCGCGCGCGGTATCGTTGTGGACCTGCAAGACCGGGCTTTGTCTGGGGTCCGCACCAGGTGGCCCAGCTCATCGTCGATCTCGAAAATGCCGCGCGTGACTCCTTCGACGAGGAAGACGTGCCCGAAGAGGCGCTCTATCTCGGTGTCGTAACTGTCTCGACCCCGACATCGGGCGTCTACACAGTGCTCGATGGACAGCAGCGCTTCATCGTCCTCGCCATGTTCCTCGCCTTCGCCCGCGATCGCGCCGCCAGCAATCGCGAGCGCAACCGGCTCGACCAGATGCTGGTGCGACGCGGCATCGGCCGCCCGCCCGAACCGCGCTTCCGCCTCACGCCGGAAGATCACGCCTGGTTTGCCCACTTCATTCTTCCGCCCGGCGCAACGAAACGCCTGCCGCCCACCGCTCCGCTTGGCTCGCCCCGCGAACTCCTGCTCGCCGCGCGCTTCATGGAGCACTGCTTCAGCGGCTACAGCGCCGACGATCTCCGCAGCATCATCGACTTCCTGCTGCACCACACCGCGATGGTCCGCTCGCTTGCGCAACCGCCGGTCCCGGCAGAGGTTGTCCAGGCGTTTCAGGCCGCGATCGCCGCACAGGCTCAGCCCTCCTATCCTGCGCCCTACGCGCAGGCGCCGGCCCCGGCGCCAGCCACAAACTCGCCGCCCCGGCCAGCGCTTGCAGCGCCGCCTCCACCGTCGGAGGCGCGCCCGTCTTTCTCTATGCCTCTCTGGAACGACCCCGTGCCTGCCGATCGCCATCGCGTAGCCGCTGAGTAGGATTTCATGCCCCAAGCAACTCGTCCGGCCCTCGCCGTCCGCCTCGGCGTGCGCGTCGCCCTCGCAGTCGGCATCATCGGACTGATGTGCCTGTCTGTCCTGGCCTAAGCCACACCCCGCTTACGTCTTCGCGCTGCCAGAGCCTCAAGCCCTCATCCTGAGGAGCGCCTGAAAGGCGCGTCTCGAGGGACGAGGGCTTGAAGCGGCACGCGTCTAAGCCGCCTTGCGTACAGGCGCGAACACCGCCGCCAGGTCCGCACCATGATCCTCGATGTTCGGCCGCGACAGCAACCGCGCCATCGCATCGTCATCGCCTTCAGCCGCACCCCCCACGCTCGCCGCCGCCTCCGAGATCAGTCGTACACAGCGATACGCCATCGGATTGCGCTCGAACCCCTCCCGCGCCAGCTGCCCTGCACCCGACCACTGCGCCGCGCGCAGGCCCGGGATCGCAGTCAGC
>CAIKXW010000296.1 GCA_903831485.1 uncultured Alphaproteobacteria bacterium
ACGGACTGCGGGCGATTTACAGCCAAGCGTCTGGTTGGTCAGCAAGATAGCGGCCTAACTCCCGTCCGATTGGGGCGAGTACTCTGAAGATCAGGAAGGTTTCATGAAGCGTCAGCGTGGGCGCGGGCGAAAGCCCGGCGGGGGCGGCGGTGGCGGGGGTGGTGGCAACAACCACAATCACGGCAACCGCTCACTCGAGAGCAACGGGCCGGACGTCAAGATCCGTGGGACCGCGGCGCAGATTTACGAGAAGTATGCGCAGTTCGCACGCGACGCCCAGTCGGGCGGCGACCGGGTGAAGTACGAAACGTATCTCCAGCATGCGGAACACTATTACCGCGTGATGGCGGCAACGATGCCGCGCGAGCGCCTTCTGCAGCAGCAGAATGGCGAGGGCGGTTTCCAGCAGGGCCAGCCGATGGGCGAGGGCGCTCAACAGCAGCCGAACGAGTACGGCGTGCAGGGCGGACCCGCACAGGGCGGCATGCACGGCAATACGCATGGCGGCATGCATGGCGGCGAGCAGTCGCAGGACTCGATGCGGTCGATGGATAGTCACGCGTCCGACAACGATGAAGGCGACGATGATGGCGATGGCGAAGCCGCTACGGCTCAACCCTCGAACCAGTCGTCAGGCCACCAGTCGTCTGGCGGCCAGACGGCTGTTGCGCGGTCGAGCGATGGCGAGGATGCCGAGGCCTCCGGCGAGGACGGCGATCGTCAGGGCCAGGGCGATGCGGACGGCAATGGCCGAGGCCGCCGTCGCCGCGGACGCCGGCGTCCGCAGGACGGCGATCGTCCGAATGCGGCGGGCGGCGGCGATACGGAAGCCCGCTCCGCGCTCGACAGCCTTGCTCGCAAGCAGGGCGCGCTTGCAGGCGGCTGATCGAACTTCGGCAAACAGATGATGAGAACGGGCCGCGCTGGATCAGCGCGGCTCGTCTTGTTTCGGGGCTGTGGCGGGCGGTTGGTCGGCCATCCGGCTGCTGCAAGATATCCGGCAAGGCGGGAGGGCTTCATGCTGAAACGCGCAATTCTGGCGGCGGTGGTGCTTGCGGCGAGCGCTGCGGCGGTCGCGCAGACGACAACCGCGGGCAAACCCGACATCGAGAAGACGTTCGGCAAGAGCGGCGAGACCCCCGGGTTCTACGCATGGCCTGACTGTGCAGCGCCCGTGGCGACGGTTGACGGCTTTGTCGAGGGACAGCGCCGTCCGCCGAGGTACAAGATCTGGCTTCACCAGAAGCCGCCGGGATACCCGAAATGGCATGGCGATTACGTTCCCGAGGGGGAGTTCAAGGTCTATGGCGAGGGCGGGAACATGATCCGGCTCTTCTCGATCCTGTCGCTCAAGACTTTCGTCGCGCAGGCTTCCGACGTGGCCGATGGCGTGCCGCAGCGGCTGGCGGTGCAGCGGATTGCCACGCTCATGATGGCCGAAGAGATGCCGGTGAAGTCGCCGGCCGGCGGCACGATGACGTTCGCGCGCTGCGCGGGGTCAGCGCAGACGCTGCTTGGTGACGCGTGGCGCAAGTAGCCCTGGGACGCCGCCTCAGCCCGCCGTCTCAGCCCATCGTAAAGACGCAGAGCTTGTTGCCGTCGAGATCGCGGAAATAGGCGCCGTAGAAGCCGCCGCCGCGATCGCCCGGCGCACCTTCATCCGCGCCTCCGAGCGCCAGCGCCTTGGCGTGAAGTTCGTTCACCTTGTCGCGGTTTGGGCAGCGCAGGGCGATCATATTGCCATTACCGCAGTGTTGTTTGTCGCCGTTGAAGGGCTGGGTGATGCCGAAGAGCGGCCCCTGGGCGAAGCCGTAGAGCTGGCCGTGCGACAGCTCCATGACGCGCTTGCCGCCGAGGTCGGCGAGGAGTGCGTCATAGAAGGTGAGGGACCTGCCGATGTCCGTCACGCCGATGGTGGTGTAGCCGATCATGGACCGTCCTTCCCTGCGAATGCAGGGAAGGAATCATGCCGGCCGCCGGATCGCAAGATCACATTCCGACGCTACGCGCCGGGCGCATAGAAGGCGCAAAGCTTGTTGCCGTCGAGATCCCGGAAATAGCCGGCGTAGAACGTGTCGCCGCGCGCGCCGGCGGGGCCTTCGCACTTGGCGCCGTTGGCAATGGCGGCGTCATAGACCTCGTGCACTTTCTCCTTCGAGGGCATGGCGAGCGCGATCATCGTGCCGTTGCCGTACGTGGCCGGCTCGTTGTTGAAGGGCTTGCCGATCGCGATCATCGCGCCCTGGCCGTTGGCGTAGGCGGTGCTTGTCCCGAAATCCATCGCGCGCTTGCCGCCGACGGGCGCGAGCACCTTGTCGTAGAACTGCAGCGCATTTTCGTAGTCGTTTGTGCCGAGCATTGCGTAGCCGATCATGGGCGTGTCCTCCGTCCTCTGTTGCGGGAAGATTTGCGCTTCGCGTGTGTCGGGCGCAAGACGGGACCCGGCGATCTGCTGACAGCACGCCGGCTGCAGGCTGCGGAGGCAATCCGCGGGATTCTCGGATCGCCATTGAGAATTTTTCCCGGGGTGTTCCCTTTCTGTCGGCTCCACGGGACGCGGCTGCGTGGCCTGTCGCGTGGTCGTGGGATATGGCTGGCTGATCCGGAGGAGCGAAGATGCGCACAGCCTTGATGACAGTTTTGCTGCTTGTGACGGCTGCGTGCACGGAGACCGATGCGCCGGACACGGCGGCGACGCATGAGACAGTCGCGCCGGCGTCCGCTCCGGCTCCTGCCATGGCCGATGTCGGCGCCGCGGTGAACGATGCGGTCGGTTTCACGGAAGACGCAGCGGTCATCCAAGGCAAGGTTGGCTCGAAGCATGTGGTGCGGCTGCCTTCCCCGGGAACGGATACGTGGCGGGCGGCCTCCTCCGGCGAGCCCGCTGTGCGGCAGACCGGATCACGCACAGAGACGACGGCCGACGGGAAGGCCGCGCTGGTCTTCGAGTACGAGATGCTTCAGGCGGGCAGCGTGTCGCTGGACTTCGAGCGCCTCGAAGACGGCGAAGTAGAAGGCAAGCGGACCGTCACTTTCACCGTCGTGTAACGCCGCGAAGGCGACGGTGCTCGAAGCAAAAAGCCCGCCCTGGTTCCGGGGCGGGCTTTCGCGAATCGTGCGCTGTCAGCTTACGCGAACAGCTTGGCCCATTTGGGCTTCTTGCGGGTCTTCCACGCGCCGCGGTGGTAGGCGTCGGAGCCGATCAGCGGCACGACGGTGGTGGCTTCGGCGAAAACCATCTGTTCGTGCGTGGTCGAGACCTTGCCCCACGAGGCGGCTTCCTTCAGCGTGGACGACGAGCAGGCGCCGTCGCGGACGTCGGCGACGGTGATCTGCACGGCGTATTTGTGGACCTCGGCGTCGATGCCGAGGATCTCGGCGCAGACGACGGTGTCCTGGATGAAGTTCTTCGGTACGCCGCCGCCGATCATCAGCAGGCCGGTGGTGCCCGCCTTGATCTTGATCTCGGTGAGCTCGCGGAAATCGGCGATCGCGTCGAGCACCATATATTTCCGGCCCGCCTTCATCGCGTCGACCTGATGCTTGACCAGGCCGAACCCGGCCGAGCTGTCGACGAAGGCCGGGCAGAAGATCGGCACGTCATGCTCATAGGCGAGCTTGACGAGGCTGTTCTCCTTCTTGCCATGCTCGGACAGATACTTGCCCATCTCGCGG
>CAIKXW010000297.1 GCA_903831485.1 uncultured Alphaproteobacteria bacterium
GCGTCCCCACATCGCCGGTTCCGCTTGTCGCCAATCCGACCTAGGTTGCCCGCGAATCGCAGGGGCTCTGCCATGTTCGCCATCCGTCGCCGCACCAAGATCCTCGCCACACTCGGCCCCGCCAGCGATGGCGCGCTCAAGATGGAGGAACTCCTGCGCGCCGGCGTGGACCTCTTCCGCCTCAATTTCTCTCACGGCGATCACGCCGGCCACGCCGCCCGCATCGCCGCCGCACGCGAGGCCGAAAAATCCGTCGGCCGCCCCATCGCCCTCCTCGCCGACCTGCAGGGACCAAAACTCCGCATCGGCGACATCGCCGGCGGCCAGTGCGATGTCCGCATGTCGTCCGAACTTCGCCTGCGCGCCGCCGCCACGTCGAACGATCCCGACATCATCCCCATCCCCCACCCCGAACTTGTCGCCTCGCTGCAGCTCGGCGACAAGCTGCTGATCGACGACGGCAAGATGATGCTCCACATCGTCAGGGTCGATGGCGACGATCGCATCGCCCGCCCCGTCGCGCCTGGCCGCATCATGAGCCGCAAAGGCATCGCCGCCCCCGGCCGCCCGATTCCCATTCCTGCCCTCACCGAAAAAGACATCGCCGACGGACTCTTCGCGCTGAAACACGGCGTCGACTACATCGCACTCTCCTTCGTCCAGCGCGCAGCAGATGTCGTGATGGCGCGTGAGGCTTTCGGAAATGCCATCCCGATCATCTCCAAGATCGAGAAGCCCGCCGCCCTCGATGATCTCGAAGGCATCGTCCAGCAGTCGGATGCGGTGATGGTCGCCCGCGGCGATCTCGGCGTCGAACTCTCGCCCGAACAGGTGCCCATCGCCCAGCGCCGCATCATCCGCGTCGCCCGCGCCCACGGCAAGCCGGTCATCGTCGCAACCCACATGCTCGAATCGATGGTCGAAGCCCTCGTCCCCACGCGCGCCGAGGCCAACGACGTCGCCACCGCCGTCTACCAGGGCGCCGACGCCGTCATGCTCTCCGCCGAATCCGCCGTCGGTCGCCACCCCACCGCTGCCGTCGCGATCATGGACCGCATCATCCGCGCCATAGAAACCGACCGCGACGCCAATCCCTCCGCCCAGGCCACGCCCTGGACCGCCGCGCCCTCGACGGCCTACGCCTGCGCCCGCGCAGCGCAAAGGCTGGCCGACGACCTAGATTGTCCGCTTGTCGTCTTCACGCGTTCGGGCTCATCCGCACAGCGCGTCTCGGCCACACGCCCGAAACAGCCGATCCACGCCCTCACGCCGAGCCTGCCGACAGCGCGAAAACTCGCACTCGTCTGGGGCGTCAGCGCCGACGTCGAACCGGAAGAGCCGAAGAGCTTCGACGACATTCTCGAAGCGGTGAATCGCCACGAAGCGGCCTCCAGCGTGAAGCGCTTCGTCATCACGGCGGGCTATCCGTACGCGTCTGACAATTCGACCGACACCATCAAGGTCGTCGAGCGGAAGTGACCTGGACCATCTCCGTATCGCCCTTGCGGCGATCTTCATGGGGCCTCATGTAACGCACACGACGGCGACGGTCCGGCCCGAAGAAGTCCGGCGCCGTCACGAACCTGCGTCGCGCATGCGTCACGGCGGTGAGCTTGGTCCGGATCATGTTCGGCGACACGGGCTTGCCGAGAATTTCGTCTGCGCCGGCATCTCGTAGTTCCTTCACGGTCCGCTGCGTCGTGTCGGCCGTGCAGGCGATGATGGGCACATAGCGGTCGCCGGTGAAATGCTCGGACCGCGCGAGACGCGTGAACTCAGCGCCATTCCGTGTGCCCATGAGGTAATCGGCGATGACGATGTCGAAGTTCTGGCAGGACAGCAGGTGAAGCCCCTCCTCCACCGTGAGCGCAGGCCGGACCTCCCGGACGCCAAGGCCGTTCAGCATGAGGCGCATCACCTGCTGCATGAAGCCGTGGTCATCAACCACGAGTATCGAAAGATCGCAGATGCGCTGCTTGTTCAACGAAAGCTCCCGGGCAGACCTTAATGCCGGAAAACCAGCGCTTTACGATGAAGCGGGCAATGGCAGATCCGACAGTCCGGGAAACCTCTCGGTAACCGTCAGTTCGGTTGGGTCGCCAACGCGCTATTCCCATCGCGCGACTGCTCGATCGCCACGTCCTTGATCGTCTCGTAAGGCGGCACCGGAAGATGGCGATGCGAGATCAGCACGCCCGCCTTGTCCATCTTCTCCTTCACGCGCTTCAGGAAGGCGTTGCCGATCCGCGCATTCTCGCCCGCCATCGTCCGGATGCGCCCCTTCAGGATCACGCCATTGTCGGACAGCTTGTCGACGCCGACGAGTTCCAGTCCCCCGATCATGTAACGCGACAGCTCCTTCTCGGCATGGATCTCCTCCCCCACCTGTTTCAGCACGGCAAGCGCCTCATCGATGCTCGACAGGTAGGACACCTGCAGCTCGAACGCGAAGGTCGAGAAGCTGCTGGTCTTGTTGTGGATCACCTGCGCCTCACCATAGGGGAAGATGTGCAGCGTGCCGTCGAACGAGCGCAGGCGGATAGTGCGCAGCGTCATCGCCTCGACCCTGCCGGTCATCCCGCCGATCTCGACGATATCGCCATGGCTGACGATGTCCTCGATCACGAGGAAGGCGCCGGTGAACAGGTCCTTGACGAGGCTCTGTGCGCCAAAGCCGATCGCGATACCGGCAACGCCCGCCCCGGCGAGCAGCGGCGCCACCTGGATGCCCGCCTCAGCCAGCACCATGGCGATGGCGACCAGGATGATCATCGCATTGATCAGCCCGCTGATCAGGGGCGCCACCGTCCGCAGCTTTGCGGCGCGCCGGCGATGGTCCGCACTGCGCTTGGCGACCCGCTCGAGCAATGTCCGCGCGATCAGGTTGACAATCTCAAGCGCCGCCGCCGCGATGGCGATGATCACCACGACACGGATCACGCCGCGCAATTGCAGGCCGCCAGCGGGCGCCAGCAGCGTCGCCGTGTCGACGCCCCAGACTTGGAGGATCGCCCACGCCGCGCCGCCAATCGCCGCGAGCGACAGGAGGAAATGGGCCATGCCGAGTGGCTTCTTCTGAGGCTGGCCGCCGGCCGCCGCAGAAGCCTTCTCACAGGCCCGCTTGCGGATGCGCCCGACCCAGAAGATCCCCGCCAGCGCAATAACCGCAATCAGCCCTGATCCCGCCAGCCGCCAGACAACAGCCTGGTCAGACAGATCTAGGATAAAGGGCATGGGGGGTTCTCATCGGCTTCAAAGCCGAAGAACGAAACCCGCGTGTCCGGAGTTCCCCCGTGGGCCTGCGGCCTATTCGAACTCGGGCTCAGGGGGAAAGACGTCCGCCGGGAAATCAGCCGACACGGTATTGGGGAAGTTGGGATCGCGCTTCTGCATGAAGCTCTCGATGCCCTCTTTCACGTCGGTCGACTGGCCGCGCAGCTGGATGCCGCGGCTGTCCAGCTTGTGCGCCTCCATCGGATGCGATGCGCCCATCATCCGCCACATCAGCTGCCGCGAGAAAGCGATCGAGACCGGCGCAGACTTTTCGGTGACCCGATGCGCCAGCTCCAGCGCCGCCGGCAACAGATCGTCCGGACCATGCAGCGAATGCACCAGCCCGGACTCCTTAGCCTCATGCGCGTCGAACACCCGGCCAGAATAGACCCAGTCCAGCGCCGTCTGCATGCCGACGAGGCGCGGCAGGAACCATGCCGAACAAGCCTCCGGTGTGATCCCGCGGCGTGCGAACACAAAGCCGAACTTGGCGCCTGTCGCGGCAAGCCTGAAATCCATCGGCAGCTGCATCGTCGCGCCCACGCCCACGGCCGCGCCATTCACCGCGGCGATCACCGGCTTCAAGCTGCGATAGATACGAAGCGTCACGCGCCCGCCGCCATCGCGGCGAAACCCGTTCGTGATGATCTCGTCGCCTGCGGCGCGCTTGTTGTAGTTGAACGTGTCCGCCCCTGCGATGCCCAGTTCGGCGCCGGCGCAGAACGCCCTGCCCGATCCGGTCACGACCACGGCGCGCACTGCATCGTCCGCATCCGTCCTGTCGAAGAGTTCGATCATCTCGCGCATCACCACGGGGGTGAAGGTGTTCATCTTGTCGGGGCGGTTGAACGTCGCGACAGCGACGCCATCGGTCACCTTGTAGTCGAACATCGTGAAGTCGGTCATGGGGATCATCCGTCAGAGCTTGAAGGGCGTCGGCAGTAAGTCTGATAGCTTGTGCGTGCCGACGCCGTCGATCCAAATCGGCGTGTCTGGCGCCATGAATTCCACCATAACCTGACGGCAGGCGCCGCAGGGCATGCGTACATGATCGCCTGCATGCACGAAATCATCGGCGCCGCAGCTGTCGGCCAGCGCAACGATGCCGGCCTGCGCATGCTGCGTCCGGACGGCGAACATGGCTACGCGCTCGGCGCAGCAGGTCAGTCCATAACTGGCGTTCTCGACATTGGCGCCGGGTACGATCACACCATTGTCGAGCAGCACGGCTGCGCCGACACAAAACTTGGAGTAGGGAGCGTAGGCGACAGCGCGCGCCGCCCGGGCGGCGGCGGCAAGGCGGTCGATAGAATTTGCGTCAGGCATGAAAGCGGCCTCGAAAGGGCCGGGCAATCTGGAGAGGGACGTCGTGCAGGGCAAGCGGTCAATCGCAACGCTTGAAGAGGCAAAGGCCTTCATCCGCGCCAACACGCGGATCGCCGCCGTGCCCGGCCTGCCCATCCGCATACACATTGCTGATGAGCTGACCCCGATCTGGGAAGCGACCGAGAAGGACCTTGCCGAAGCCAATGTCGCCCCGCCCTTCTGGGCGTTTCCGTGGGCGGGCGGTCAGGCGCTTGCGCGCTATGTGCTCGACAATCCGGAAATTGTTCGCGGCAAGCTGGTGCTCGACATCGCCTGCGGCTCCGGCCTCGTCGGCATCGCTGCGGCGCTGGCGGGCGCAGCCGCAGTCGTCGCCAACGACATTGATCCGATGTGCGAAGCGGCCGTTGCGCTGAACGCAGAACTGAACGGCGTGTCGATCAGCTATTCCGGCGGAGACCTGCTGCATGGCGACCCGCCCGACTACGATGTGATCCTCGCAGCCGACGTGTTCTACGAGCAGACCCCCGCCCGCCTCTTCCGCACCATGCTCGAGCGCGCCCGCGCCAATGGCTCAACCATCCTGGCCGGAGACCCGGGCCGCACATACTTCCCGCGCGATGCCTTCCTGCAGGTTGCTGAATACGCGGTCGAGACAACAACCGAGATCGAAAACCACCCGGTCAAGACAGCGCGGGTGTGGACGCTCTAGGCCAGCACAAACCGCGTTCCGCACAACTCGACAAACGGCCCGGTCGGAACCTCGCCGATCCGCACACCGGCCTTGTCCGCATTGGCGAGGATCGCCTTGGCATCCCGGCACGCCAGCCGCACGGCAGAGAGTCCTTCGCCGCGGTCA
>CAIKXW010000298.1 GCA_903831485.1 uncultured Alphaproteobacteria bacterium
CGAACTGTTCGACCGGCTGTTCAAGGAAGGCATGGGCCTGGTCGAGGAAGCCGCGAGCTATCTCGATGGACCGGGCCGCGTGGATTCGCGCAAGCTGAAGCGCGAACTCGCCCTGGTTTATGCCGCCGAAAGCATGGAAGTGACGACGCGCCTGATGCAGGCCGCGTCCTGGCTTGTGGTGCAGCGCGCCGTCCGCGAGAAGGACATGAAGGTCGAAGAGGCGGCCGACGAGAAGTATCGCCTGGCCCGCACGGGCGAGCCGCATCCGGTCGACCGCTCGGTCATGCCGGCGCAGCTGATGTCACTGGTGGACCGTTCGCGCGCCCTCTACGAGCGCGTCTGGCGTTTCGACACGACGCTGTATTCGGAGACGCCGCAGCCTGCCGAAAACAATGTGATGAAGCAGATCGACCGCCTGCGGCAGGCCGCCGAAGGCGGCGCGTTCGACCCGCTGTCGGTTTGGCGGCGCTAATCGCCAATTCTCGGGACCCTAGGGATGTGGGGTTGCGCCAAGCGCCTTGAGCCGGGCGCGGTGCGGCTCGGCGAGCGCCGGCATCGTAATCTCGTCGTAGATCGAAATCGACTCGCGATAGAACCGGATGGCGTCGGTCTTCTTGCCTTCGGCTTCGGCGATGTTGCCCCACAGTCCCAGCGCAAAGGCTTCACCCTCGAGGAAATTCATGTCGCGCGCCGCCTTCAGGGCGCGGTCGAGATGTTCGCGCGCCTTGTCGATGTCGTCGTTGGCTAAGGCAATCGCCGCAAGGCTGTTCAACGCAGCGGACAGGCCTTCCTTGTCGCTTGCAGTTTCGTAGATTGCGGCCGCGCGCACGTAAGCGTTCTCAGCTTCCTGAACACGCTTGCGATCTGACGCGAGTTCGCCCACGCGGAGTAGCACGTTTGCTTCGCCGAGCGTGTCGCCAGCATGTCGGTAGATGTCGATCGCCTGACGCAGATAGGCGTCGGCCTCGGTGAACCGGCGCTTCTCGCGCATGATCCCGCCCAGGTCAGCAAGATCAGCCGCTTTGTAGACGGGATCGGCATTGCGCTCGTTGATCGCCAGGGCGTTACGAAAATAGCTTTCGGCCTCCGACAGATTGCCCCGCATGGAGGCGAGCGTGCCCAGATGGCCAAGAGCGAGGGCGGCGGCGGGTTCATCGCCCGCGAGAACGTGCGCCTCCTCGAGGGCGTCCTGGGCCTCGTTGAGGCGGCCGGTCCGGATGTAGAGATTTCCGAGCTGGCTCAGCGTGGTGAAATTGTCTGGCGCAAGCTGGTCGGCGCGCTCGTAGGCCTCGATCGCGGCGTAGGTGTCTTCTGCGTAGGCGAGGGCCCCGATTTCCTGCCATATCTCCGCAAGACCGGCGACTGCCTTCTCGCCTTCCGCGGCTGCGGCGTTGAGCTCGATCAGAGCCCCGTCGAAATCCCCTGTCTCCAGCCTGGCGGCGGCGCGGCCGCGTGCGCCGGTCTGCGCCGACAGGAGCCGCTCGATGCTTTCGCGCAGGGCGGCTTCCGCATCCGGGCTCAACGGCTGGTCTGACTTCTGCCTCACGATGTTCACCAGCTCATCGAGCTTGGCGTTGGTGGCGCTGAGGTCGCGCTGGGTCGCGGCGGGATTGGCGAGACCATCGATTGTCTGCGTGAGATCGCCGAGATTGGCGATGATTGCGATGGCGCCGAGCGAAGCGGCGCCGAGACCGCCCCAGGAAAG
>CAIKXW010000299.1 GCA_903831485.1 uncultured Alphaproteobacteria bacterium
AAAGGGGCAGGTCCTTTGCCGGATGCCTGAAGCTTCCGAAGTTTTTCCAGTGTTCCTATCCGCTTTTCGCGGCCATCACCATCGCGGCATAAAGGGACACGCGGCATAAAGGGACAGGTCCTCTATCGCCCCTATCGCCCCTCCAGCCGAGACGCCACCCGCCAGCGGCTTCCGTTGTAGCCGGGCTCACTGAGCCCGGAAACCCCCGCCACCCCAGACGCCCGCCAACCTGTATGATCAAGGGACGGGGAAATGATCGCCTTTTTAACCCTTGGCGAGCTTGGCGACCTTGGCGCGAACCCATTTCGGGGCGGGGGAATAGAATCGCGCCAAGGACGCCAAGGACGCCAAGGTCAAAGGCATGAAGGATGATGAGATTGCCCAATGGGGATAGTTGACCTGTCCCTTTATCTTAAAGCGATTGGCGTGTAATGGTTCACATCGAATGAAACTGATCTAGATATGAGCGCATCCGCAGAATCTCCGCTTTACGAGCAGGTCGCCGAGAGGATTGAGAGCATGATCCGATCGGGCACGCTGCGTCCGGGCGATCGGATCCCCTCAGTTCGACGCGCTTGCACGCAACATGGCGTCAGCCTGACGACGGCGGTGCAGGCGTATCTCCTGTTGGAGAATCGCGGACTGGTCGAAGCGCGACCGAAGTCCGGTTTTTTCGTGCGCTCGCAGTTCCGGGATCGAGTGGCGGAGCCAACGCCTTCGCGCCCGAAACCCTCGGCTGGCCTGGTCGATGTCACTAGCTTGCAGTCGCGCATTTTCGACGCGGCGCGAATGCCCGATGTCGTGCCGTTCGGCGCCGCCTATCCGGGCGCCGAGAACCTTCCGATCACGAAGTTGAGCCGGATCATGGCTTCCGTGTCCCGGAGCGCTGGCGCGCGCGGCATCAGCTATGATATGCCGCCGGGTTCGGAGCAGTTGCGGCGACAGATCGCCAAGCGGTCGCTGGATCGAGGGTTGAATCTTTCGCCCGATGAGATCATTACCACCTGCGGAGGAACCGAGGCCCTGGCCATTTGTCTGCGCGCGGTCACCAAGCGCGGTGATGTGGTGGCGGTCGAATCGCCGACTTACTTCGGCGTGCTTCAACAGATCGAGGAGCTCGGGTTGAAGGCGCTGGAGATTCCGATGCATCCGCGTGACGGCATGGATCTCGATGCGCTGGAGCGCGCGCTCAAGGGCCGCCGCGTCGCCGCCTGTCTCGCGGTTCCAAACTTCAGCAACCCGCTCGGCTCGCTGATGCCGGATCGTAATAAGCAGCGGCTCGTGGAAATCCTCGCGCGCCGCGATGTGCCGCTCATCGAAGACGACATCAACGGCGGCCTCCACCACAGCGGCGATCGGCCGCGCGTTGCGCAGTCCTACGACAAGGACGGGCGGGTGATGCTCTGCGGCTCCTTTTCAAAAACGCTCGCGCCCGGCTATCGGGTCGGCTGGGTGGTGCCGGGCCGGTATTACGAGAAAGTCAAGGCGCTCAAGCTCACGAGCACGCTGGCGACCGCCTCGCTGCCGCAGCTCGCGATTGCGGAGTTCATGGCGAACGGCGGCTACGATCATCATCTGCGCTCGCTCCGGCGGAATTTCGCCGAGCAAATCCGCCAGATGAGCGAGGCGATCGCGGACACGTTTCCCGCGGAGATCAAACTCACGCGGCCGGTCGGCGGATTCGTGCTCTGGGTCGAGCTTCCGAAAGACGTCTCGGCGCTGAAGCTCCACGGGCGGGCGATGGCGGAGAAGATCAGTATCGCCCCGGGGCCGATGTTTTCGGCGACCCAGGGTTTTCAAAACTTCATCCGCATCAATTGCGGTCATCCGTGGTCGAACCGGTTGGAGCGCGCGGTGGAGATTCTCGGCCGGCTGGTGAAGAGAGCGATGGAGTAACGGGACGGCGATCTGTATCTGTTCACGAGAGAAAAGCAGCCGTCTGTATCTCGCGGGTGCCGGCGGGAGCAGTAATCTTCCTCCATGCAAAACGAAGTCTTTCTGCTCTTCCGAGTCCTCGCCGCCGCCGTGTTCTTGGCGATGCTTTACGCTGGCTACTACATGTTGAAAAACTTCGAGAAGCTCTTCGGCGTTGACCCGAACATTCCGAGTGAAAACGCCAGCGCTCGCGCCTATAGCAAAGTGCTGGTCTTCTCGATCTGGGCGCACGCGCTCCTCGCCAGCGGCGCCTTCGCGCTGCTCCTGCACTAAGGCGAAACCATGGAATTGCGTGACTTCGCCGTCCTCGACATGACGCTCCTTCGGGAAGTGCCGGTTACGTGTCGCGGCGTGGGAGACCGAAACATCCCGCGCGGCTGAAGGCGATAGCTGACCGAAGGCGATAGCTGACCCGAAGGCGATAGCTGACCTGTCCCTTTATCTGTTGTCCCCCG
>CAIKXW010000300.1 GCA_903831485.1 uncultured Alphaproteobacteria bacterium
CCCGCGACGCGGACGACGTCGCCGATCTTGTAGGGACGGAAGACGGCGATGACGACGCCGGCGGCGACGGCCTTGAGGGTGTCCTGCAGGGCCAGCGCGATCGCAAGGCCGGCGGCGCCGACGATGGCGAGGAGCGAGGCGGTGTCGAAGCCGAACTGCTGCAGCGCGGCGATGAGGCCGACGGCGAAGGCGCCGAAGCGGACAAGGGCGCCGAGAAAGGTGAACAGCGTCTCGCTGCCTGCATTGGCGCGGCCGAGCTTCTGGCCGAACTTGCGCACGCGCGAGCCGAGCCATGAGCCGAGGAACCAGACGCCGACGAGGATGGCGAGGCCCCGTACGGAGGCGATGCCGAGCGTTTCGGCCTGCTGCAGCGGGTAACCGAACAGGAGGTTGGCGACGATGACGCATGCGATGAGCAGGGAGAGGGCGCGGATGAGCGCGCCGAGAATGTCGACCATCACATGATCGGCTGTCTTCGGCTCGCCGTCGGTGGGTTTGCCCTGCCGGAGTCCGGACAGCTTGTTGGCGATGAAGCTGAGCACGCGCGCGATGACCAGGCCGATGACATAGCCGAGCAACAGCGCGATGGTGGACCACATCCATTTCTGGGTGGGGCCGTGGAAATCCATCGCCCAGAGCTGAAAGTCGTAGAGCTGCTGCTGGAAATTCATGCGCGGTCCGGGCTGTTGAGGCGACTGGGTGGTGACTAAGCCGGAATCGCGGGAGGCCCAAGGGGGGGCGATCGTCACTGCGTCGCGGCGGTCTTCCTGTAGCAGCCCCAGTGGGATTGCATGTTGAGGCTCCAGGCCAGGGCTGTCGCCATGATCTGGGCTTCGGGGCTTTTCACGCCGCGATCGCGGTAGGTGTTCCAGGCGCCGTTCCAGGTGGCGTTGCTGTACTGGAAGAGGCCGGTGTAGGGGCCTGCGGAGTTCACGATCAGGGGGCGACCGCCGGATTCGCACATCATCACTGCGTACATGCGCGCGTCGGATTCTTCGTAGGGGTGCTGGCGGCGGGCCCATGCGATCCAGGCGCGGTACTGGCTGAGTGTGTCGGCGCCAGGGGTGGCGCGTGGGTCTGCAGGGGGCGTGGAGAGCGGCGGAGGCGCCGTGGCAGCGGCTGGCGCCGGAGCCGTGGGCGTGGACGAGGAGGCGCAGCCGGCGAGGGCGAGCGGCGCGCCAATCGCGATCGCGCAAGATAGTCGGCGCATGTTCTGCAGCACGGTTCGTCCCCATCGGCTTCTGCCGGACGCGGTAAAACTAGCACGTCACGGTTTGCGTACAAAGGCGTGTTGAGGGCCGTGACGCGGGTCGGCGTTCTGCTAGGGTCTGCGCAACGGGAGGACGCATGAAGTATCTGGGGACTATTGGCGCAATCGTGGGGGCGCTCTGCGTGCTCATGGGCGTGGTGTGTATTTTCCAGGGGGTCAACGTGATCCCGGGCAGCTTCATGACGGGCGTCATCGACTGGTCGTATCGCGGCGCGGTGCTGGCGGTCGTCGGGCTGGCCGTGCTGTTCCTTTCGGTGCGCCAGCCGCGTGCGAAGGGGCAGTGAGCGCGGCCGGGGCACGGCAGGTGCTGATCGATGGTTCGACAGCGCG
>CAIKXW010000301.1 GCA_903831485.1 uncultured Alphaproteobacteria bacterium
AGAATCACAGCGAAAATGGCAATGATCATCGGAATCTCGTTCATCATGCGGAGCTTGCGGGATTCGATCGGACGCTCCCCTGCGGCGACCTTCCTGCCGAGTCCGAGCAGGTAGCCGTGAAATCCGGAAAGCCCGACGACGAGCAAGATCTTGCCCCAGAACCAGACTTGCGTGATGTAAAATTCCCAATTGTCGCCGATCATCGCGAGTCCCATCAGCCAGACGATCACCATCGTCGGGTTCAGGATGATCTTCCGGGTCGATCCGGCGGCCTTGTCCATGGCCGCCTCGAAGCGGGCGTCACCCTGGGCTTCCAGCCGGTAAACCAGAAGGCGCGGGTAGATCATCAGCCCGGCCATCCAGGCGATGACCCCGATGATGTGGATCGCGCGAAACCATTCGAACATTTGCAGTGCCCCGGATCGTTCAGGCGGCGTTGGTAGCCAACGCCCGGCGGTTCGGACAGTCCTTCCGGTCGGCCGGGCAGATGCGGCCGCCGCAGGACGAGCGGATCTTGTCGGGCGCTGTATCCCCAACCGCATCTTCGACCAGATCGGCCAGCGTCTCGATGAAGCCCGTATCGATTCCGAGGGCGGGGGCGCGGAGATAGGTTTTCACGCCAAGTTCGTCGGCGAGGTGGCGATACTCGATGTCGAGTTCGACCAGCGTCTCGATGTGTTCGGACACGAAGGCGACGGGTGACAGCAGGATGTTCTTGCCGTCGGTCGCCGCCTTGCGGATCGACTCGTCTGTCGCCGGGCCGATCCATTTCAGCGGCCCGACGCGCGACTGGTAGCAGACCTCGACCTCCCATTCGGGCGGCAGCAGGGGTTTGATCTTCGAGGCGGTGAGTTCGACCTGCCACTGATAGGGGTCGCCCGCCTGCACCACAGTCTCCGGCAGGCCGTGCGCCGACAGCAGGCAGCGGATATTCGCCGGCTTGCCCGCGGCCTCCCAGGCGCCGATCAGGGCGCGCGCATGGGCGTCGATGAACTTGTCCCCTTCGGGATAGCAGCAGACTGTCACGCCGGCCGGACCCTTGGCCTCCGCCCAGCTTTTCATCGACGAGGCCGTCGTGGTCGAGGAAAACTGCGGGTAGAGCGGCAGCAGGACCACCCGGTCTGCGCCCCAGGCTTTGACCTCACGCACAACATCAGCGGCATAAGGCTTCCAGTAGCGCATGGCGATGAAGCTCTTTGCGGTGTGGCCGCGCTTCGCCAGCTCGGCGTCAAGCGCCGCCGCCTGCTTCCGCGTTTCGGGGAGAAGGGGAGAACCGCCACCCATAAGGCCGTAGTTCTCGCGGGCGCTTGCGGCGCGCGTCTTCGAGATCAGGCGCGCGATGAGCCAGCGAATGGGCGTCGGCGCGCGAATGATGGCCGGATCGCTGAAGAGGTTCTTCAGGAAGGGCTGGACGTCGTCGGGGCCGTCAGGTCCGCCCAGATTGAAAAGGACGACGGCGAGTTTCTCGGGCTTCACACATGGCTCCGCAGGGCCTGAAGCACGCGTTCTACGTGAGGAATCGGCGTTTCCGGCGTGACACCATGACCCAGATTGAAGATATGCGGCCGACCCTTGAGCCCATCGATGATGTCGTGGACGCGCGCCTCGAGGCCCGGCCCGCCTGCAACGAGCTGCATTGGATCAAGATTGCCCTGCACGGCCATGCCCTTGGGCAGCATGGTGTTGATACGCCTCAGCGGGATGGCTGTGTCGAGACCCACCGCGTTCACGCCCGTCCGCTCCGCATAATCCAGCACCAGCATGCCCGCGCCGCGCGGAAAGCCGAGGATCGGCTGGGTCACCCCAAGTGCGCGCAGACGCTTTACGAGCTTCGCCGTCGGTCCGATCACCCAGCGATCGAATGCGTCTTCCGCGAGGCCCTCGGCCCAGCTTTCGAACAGCATGAGGGCGTCCGCGCCCGCATCCGCCTGCATTTTCAGATAATGCGCGCTCGCCTCGACCAGCTGGTCGAGCATGCCGTCCAGCTCTTCGGGATGCTCATATCCGAACTTTCGCGAATCCGCCTTGTCCGTACCGCCGCGGCCCTCAATGGCGTAGACGCCGACGGTCCAGGGCGAGCCAGCAAAGCCGATCAGCGTAACGCCAGGATCAAGCGCCGCCTTTACCCGCTCCACGGTTTCGCCAACGGGGGCGAGCTTGGCGAGCAGCTTTTCCATGGGCACGCCGGCAAGATCCTTCGCCTTCGTCGCCGGATCGACGCGGGGCCCCTCCCCTTCGAGAAAGCGGACATTCCGGCCCATGGCGTCGAGCACGAGCAGGATGTCGGCGAACAGGATCGCGCCATCCATGCTGTAGCGTCGCACTGGTTGGAGCGTCGCTTCGGCGGCGAGGGAAGGGGAATAGCAGAAATCGAGGAAGTCGCGCGCACGGGCTCTCACCTCCCGGTACTCGGGAAGGTGACGCCCAGCCTGACGCATCATCCATACAGGAACGGGATCGATGCGTTCACCGTTCAACACTCGGAGCAGGGGCTTCCCGTTCACACATCACCCGGCGGACAAGAGAGAAGAGAATCTAGATTCTGAA
>CAIKXW010000302.1 GCA_903831485.1 uncultured Alphaproteobacteria bacterium
GACGCACAAACGGCCTACGCCGCCGCCGCCGACAAACTCTCGGCAGCGCGAACCAAGAAGGCCAAGCAGTTCGACAAGCAGGTGAACGCCGAATTGGCGCCGCTACGCCTCGGCAAGGCCGTCTTCCAAACGGCTTTCGAAAAGGTCGCTGGCGGCCGCACCGGCATCGACCGCGTGTGGTTCGAGGTGCAGACGAATCCGGGCCACCCCTTCGGCGCCCTGCACAAGATCGCCTCGGGCGGCGAAATGGGCCGCTTTCTGCTCGCCATCCGCGTCGTGCTGGCCAAGGCGCGCGTAGCCCCGGTCCTGATTTTCGACGAGATCGACCGCGGCCTCGGCGGCGCTACCGCCGACTCCGTCGGCGAACGTTTGGCGCGGCTGGGCGGGCAGGGGCAGGTGCTGGTCATCACCCACTCGCCCCAGGTGGCCGCGCGCGCCGAAGCGCATTGGCGCATCGAAAAGTCCGACAAGGGCGGCCTCACCACCGTGCGCGTCACCCCGCTCGACGCACAGGAACGCCGCGAGGAAGTCGCGCGCATGCTGGCCGGCTCCACCATCACCGAAGAAGCCCGCGCCGCTGCCGATCGCCTGCTCGCAGGCGCCGGCGCCCCGTGAGCAAGAAGGCCACCGCCGCGCCATCCGCATCGGATGCGCGCGTCGAGGACCTTACCGAGGCGCAGGCAAAGAAAGAGCTGCTGCGCCTTGCGCGCGAAATCCTCGAGCACGACCGGCGCTACTACCTGCACGATGCGCCGACGATCTCCGACGAGGAATACGACCAGCTCCGCCGCCGCAACGAGGCCATCGAGGCGCGCTTCCCCGCACTGGTGCGGGCGGACTCGCCGTCCCGGCGCGTCGGCGCTCCCCTCGGGGCCGGGTTCCGCAAGGTGGTGCATCGCCAGCCGATGCTGTCGCTGCAGAACGCCTTCGAGGACGAAGAAGTGCGCGACTTCGAGGCACGCGTCCGCAAGTACCTTGGCCTCTCCGAAGACGAACGGGTCGAACTGGTGGCCGAGCCCAAGATCGACGGACTGTCCGCTTCGCTCCGCTACGAGAACGGCAAATACGTCCAGGGTGCCACGCGCGGCGATGGCATCACCGGCGAGGACGTGACGGAGAACATCCGCTCCATCCCCGGCGTGCCAGCCGAAATCAAGGGCGTGCCCGCCGTGCTCGAAGTACGCGGCGAGGTCTACATGAGCGGCGACGAATTCCTGCGCCTGAACAAGGCGCAGGAAGCGGCGGGGCGCCCGCAATACGCCAACCGCCGCAACGCCGCCGCCGGCAGCCTGCGCCAGATCGATCCCGCCATCACCGCCGAACGGCGGATGAGCTTCTTCGCCTATTCGCTCGGGGAAGTGAGCGAGGAGCGTTGGGACACGCACTGGGAAATTCTGCAGCAGCTCAAGAAGTGGAAGTTGCCCACCAATCCGCTTTCCAAGCTGTGCCGCAGCGTCGACGAGGCACTGGCGCTGCAGAAGGAAATCCTCGCGGGCCGCAAGGGTCTCAACTACGACATCGACGGCGTCGTCTACAAGGTGAACCGGCTCGACTGGCAGCAGCGCCTCGGCATGGTCTCGCGCGCCCCGCGCTGGGCGCTCGCACACAAGTTCGCCGCCGAGCAGATGGAGACGGTGGTCAACGACATCGTCATCTACGTCGGCCGCACTGGCGCGCTGACGCCGCTCGCCAAGGTGCGCCCCGTCTTCGTCGGTGGCGCGACGGTCTCGAACATCGGCCTGCACAACGAGGACGAAGTCGCGCGCAAGGACGTGCGGGTCGGCGACACGGTTGTGATCCAGCGCGCCGGCGACGTCATCCCGCAGCTCGTGCGCGTCGTTCCGGAAAAGCGCCCCCCCGAGGCCAAGCCTTGGCAGATGCCCACGGTCTGCCCCGTCTGCGGCAGCGCCGCGACGCGCGAAGAAGGCGAGGCGGTCCGCCGCTGCACCGGCGGCCTCATCTGCGAGGCCCAGCGTGTCGAGCGCCTGATCCACTTCTGCAGCCGCCTGGCCTTCGACATCCGCGGCCTTGGCGACATCCAGATCGCCCAGTTCCTGGAACAAGGCCTGATCGACGAGCCCGCCGACATCTTCACGCTGCCCCGGCGCAACGCGACGCTCGATCCGCCGCTCGAAGAACGCCCCGGCTGGAAGGAGACCAAAGTCTCCAACCTGTTCCGCGCCATCGAAGCATCGCGCACGGTTTCACTCGACCGCTTTCTCTACGCGCTCGGCATCCGCCACGTCGGCGAAAGCACCGCGCGCCTGTTGGCCATGCACTATGGCAACGCAGACGCGCTCCTGGCCGCCCTGCAAGAAGCGCAGAATCACGACAGCGATGCCTACGCCGCCCTCGAAGGCATCGACCAGGTCGGCCCCGTGCTGGCCCAAGCGCTGCTGGATTTCTTTGCCGAGCCGCACAACCAGAAGGTCATCGACGACCTGCGCAAGGTCGTGACCATCCAGGACGTCGCGTCGCCGAAACGCGATTCAGCCATCGCTGGCAAGACCGTCGTCTTCACCGGCACGTTGGAAAAAATGTCGCGCGAAGAAGCCAAGACCCTCGCCTTGCAACTCGGCGCCAAGGTCGCAGGCTCCGTCTCGAAGAAGACCGACCTCGTTGTGCTCGGCCCGGGCGCCGGTTCGAAGGCGAAGGCAGCCGCCGACCTGGGCATCCAGACGATCGACGAAGAGGGGTGGCTGAAGCTGGTTGGTCGGGCGTGAGGGGAAGCAGCCGGCAACGGCGCGGCGAGGCAAAGCCACCGCTGGCTGGCGGTGACGTTCACCCTCGCCGCACCTCGCGGCACCGAGCCGACTGACGTCACTTCGGCAGCTTGAGCTCGCCGTTGGGGCCGAGTTCGAAGCTCGGGTTCCAGGCGACTTCCCAAAGGTGGCCGTCGGGGTCGGCGAAGTAGCCGGCGTAGCCGCCCCAGAAGGCGTCGGCGGCCGGGCGCATGGCGCGGCCGCCGCTGGCCACCGCGAGCTTCATCACCTCGTCGACCTCCTTCTTGGTGCGGGTGTTGTAGGCGAGCGTCACGCCGCGGAAGCCGCCGCCCGAGGGCGGCACGGTGGCGTCCTCGGCCAGCGCGTCGTGGTTGAACAGCGCCAGCCCGATGCAGCCCATCTGGATGAAGACGATGCCTTCCTGGCTCGCCGAC
>CAIKXW010000303.1 GCA_903831485.1 uncultured Alphaproteobacteria bacterium
CCCTTGGCTTCAGCCGAGACCTTGTAGAGATACGAGCGGACACGGTCGCCGGTGTTGAAGTTCTCGCGCGGGATGCCGTCATTGCGGCGGATGACGCCTTCGGCCTTGCCGAGATCGACGATGACGTGGCCGTATTCGACGCGCTTAACCGTGCCGTTGATGATCTCGCCGACGCGATCCTTGAAGTCATTGTACTGGCGGTGACGTTCGGCTTCGCGGACCTTGCCCGTGATGACCTGCTTGGCGGTCTGGGCGGCGACGCGGCCGAATTCGAAGGGGGGCAGCTCTTCCCTGAATTCGTTGCCGATTTCGGCGTCAGAATCCATTTTCTTGGCGTCTTCCAGGTTCAGCTGCGTGACGGTGTTCTCGACGGTTTCGACGATGGTCTGGACGCGCCAGAGGCGGGTCTCGCCCGAGTCCGGATTGATCTCGGCGCGGATGTCGTGTTCGAGGCCGTAGCGCGAGCGGGCGGCTTTCTGGATCGCCTCCTCCATCGCCTCAAGCACGATGCGCTTGTCGATGTTCTTCTCAGCCGCGACCGCGTTGGCGATCTGCAGGATTTCCAGCTTGTTCGCTGAAATTGCGCCGGTTGCCATTTTTCCTAGTTCCTCTTGCCGTCGTCTTGTTCTGCATCGTCGGCGTCGAGATCATCCTCGTCGCCTTCAAGATCTTCCGTGTCGTCGACCTCGACATCGTCGAAGTCCTCTTCGAGTTCCTCGCCGAGACCGACGATCTCGTCCTCGTCGTCTTCTTCTTCAGCCTCGCCGGGCGGCGGCGCCTTGGCGCGCGCGGCCTGGATCAGCTTGTCGGTGAGCACCATGGTCGCCTTCGCCATGTCGGCGACCGGCAATTGCGCGCTGCCGCCATCCTTGAGGTTCAGCTCCACCACGCCATCCGTCTCGCTGACGATCCAGCCGTGGAACCGCTTGCGGCCATCGGGACCGGGCATGCCGAGTTCGACCTTGATCTCGTGGCCGAGCCAGTTGGCGAACTCGCCGACGCGCGTCAGGGGGCGGTCGATGCCGGGGCTCGAGACTTCGAGATGATATTCGGTGGGAATGGGGTCTTCCGTCTCCAGCACGGGGGAGATGGCGCGCGAGAGTTTGGCGCAGGCCGCAACGCTCATCGTGCCATCGGGACGCTCGGCCATGATCTGCAGCGTGGGCGGCTGGCCGCCGAGCATGCGCACGCGCACGACGTCGAGACCGAGGCCGGCGGCCACGGGCTCGATCATGTCGAGGATGCGGATCTCAAGTTCGCTAAGCGCCCGCATAAGGGGTGCGTTTCCTTCGGGTTTGGCCTGAAAATGTGGCCGTAAATGCGAAGCGGCGGCCCAGTTCCCGGGGCCGCCGCTTCGATGTGAGAACTGGTTCGAAGGGGCATATAGGCGCTTGGCCCATGGCTGTCCAGCGGTCTTTCCGGCCCGCCTTTCCGCCGCTTGTCGCCCAGGGAGAGTCTTTTTCCCGCAACAGCCATGCGCTACGGATGCCGCCCGGGGAAACAGTCGGGAGCTCCATCGATGAAACGTCACCTCTTCACCGCGGCGTCCGCCGCCATTCTTGCGCTCGCAGCCGCCTGCGCGCCAGCAACGCCGACAGCCGAAGTCGCCGAGACGCCTCCGCCGCCGGTTGTGGCGGATCCGAACGAGACCTCGCTGACCATGGCGGCCGAGCCCGCGACGCTGGGGTTCAACCCCGCTGCCTTCGAGAAGGCGAAGGCAGACATCGAGGCCGGCATCGCGGCGGGCAAGATTCCGGGCGGGCTCTTCCTTGTCGCCAGGGGCGGCCAGGTGGTGAACATCACGGCCGCTGGAACCGAGGGCCCGGGGGATGCGGACCCGGTGACGCCGGAGACGATCTTCCGC
>CAIKXW010000304.1 GCA_903831485.1 uncultured Alphaproteobacteria bacterium
ATCATGGCCGCGATTTCGGGTGCTGCGCTTGCGATCGGGGCGGGCTTTGTCGCCATCGCCCAGCCGCCAGCTGAAACGCGCGATACGAACAAGGCGGCCTACGCGCCGGCCTTCGCGGGCCAGACTCGTGCGCCCGCGCTGACCACCGACACCAGGTATGAGGTCAAGGAAGTGGTTGCCTCGGGTCTTGCCTCGCCATGGGCGGTGGAGTTCCTGCCGGACGGCAAGTTCCTCATCACCGAGCGGATTGCCGGACAGTTCCGGATCGCCGATGCGGCGGGCAAGGTGTCCGCGCCGATCAAGCAGGGCGTGCCGGTGGTGCATGGCGTCGGCCAGGGCGGGCTGCTCGACGTGGCGCTCGATCCGAACTTTGCCGCGAACCAGATGATCTACTGGAGCTATTCCGAGCCGGGCAGCGATGGGCGTAACAACACCGCCGTGGCCAAGGGCAAGCTGGTTGATGGCGCTACGCCGAGGATCGACAACATCAAGGTGATCTGGCGCCAGACGCCGTCGCTGCAGTCGAACCAGCATTTCGGATCGCGCGTCGTGTTCGCGAAGGACGGCACTCTGTTCGTGACGCTGGGCGATCGCGGCGCGCTGCCGGGCCGCATGCAGGCGCAGGATCTGAAGAGTGCGATCGGCAAGATCGTGCGGATCAATACGGATGGATCAGCGCCGAAGGACAATCCGTTTGTCGGGCGCGCCGATGCGCTGCCGGAGATCTGGTCCTACGGCCACCGCAATGTGCAAGGCGCATTCCTGCATCCCACGACAGGCGAGCTTTGGGAGCTTGAGCATGGTCCGCAGGGCGGCGACGAGCTCAACATCGCGCGCAAGGGCAAGGACTATGGCTGGCCCAGTATCACCTATGGCGTCGAGTATGGCGGCACGCTGCGCAAGATCGGCGAGGGATCGGCCAAGGCCGGGATGGAGCAGCCGGTTTATTACTGGGACCCCGTGATCGCGCCGGGCGGGCTGACCTATTACAACGCTGACCTGTTCCCGAAATGGAAGGGCAGCGTGTTCGCCTCTGGCCTCAATCCGAGCTTCGTCTCGCGCCTGACGCTGAACGGCGACAAGGTGACGGGCGAGGAGCGTTTCAAGTTCTCGGATCGCGCCAACGAGCGCTATCGCGACATCAATGTCGGGCCGGACGGTGCGATCTACCTGCTGACAGACGGGCCGAATGCGCGCCTCCTGAAAGTCGCGCCCAAGACCTGACTGAAGGTGTCGGGTACAGAGACGACAAGAGGATACGCGGATGAAGACTGTTCTGATCGCTGTCGCTCTTGCGGCGGCATTCGTTGCGCCTGCCTTCGCGCAGGGCGCGCCGCCGCCGCCAGCGGTTGAAGCGGGCAAGGATCTCGCCGCGATCGTCACGCTGCCGGCGATGTCCGACGAATTCACAGAGATCGACGTGATGTCCGGAGGGTGGCCGGCCGGCGGGGATATCCCGTTCAAGTACACGCAGTATGAGGGGAACGCGTTTCCGGGTCTCAACTGGGCGGATGGTCCTGAAGGGACGGAGAGCTACGCCATCATCATGCAGGACACGGATTATGTCGCGCGCGGCGCGCCCATCCTGCACTGGTCGATCG
>CAIKXW010000305.1 GCA_903831485.1 uncultured Alphaproteobacteria bacterium
CTGCGGCAGCAGAATCCGCAACAGGCCAGCGCCAGTGGTGACCAGGCCTCGCAGCAGCTGCGAAAGCTTGAACAGCAGATGCAGGGCTCCCGTCCCGAGGAGCGTCGCCGGGCCATCGGCGATCTGCAGATGGAAGCGCGCCAGTTGGCCGAGGCCGAGCGACGTTTGGGGAATGAAGCGAACCGGACCAGCGCCGGGGGACCTGGCGAGGATGCCCGCCGCCGGTTGGCAGCTGAGCAGGAGCGCCTCGCCGACCGCACCGATCGACTCGCGGAATCCGCGCGGAGATTGGCGGCGACGCCAGCGGGTCCGGATGGCAAGGCCGGGCAGGCGATGGCGGACGCCGCTCGCGAACTGCAGCAGCAGAAGTTGGGCGAACGCATGCGGGTCTCGGCAGATGCCATCCGCAAGTCAGAAAGCACCGAGGCTGCGGCCCTGAACCCAGGTGAATTCGCGCGCGCCCTAGACAAGGCTGCCGAGCGCCTTGGCGCGGCCAACGGAGAGCAGGACAGCGAAACGTCCAGGCTGTCGGAGCAGTTGTCACGGACGCAGGAGTTGCGCGATCGCCTGAGCAAACTGCAGCGCACCATGGATGAATTGGCGGGACAGAAGCCTGGCCAGGGACAGGCGCCGGGCGGCCAATCGGGCACCAACGGCCCACCGGGGAGCGCCGAAGCCGGCCGGGCTGAAGCCGTGGCGCGCTTGCAGCGGGACGCCGACAACCAGATGCGCGAGGCGCAGCAGCTGGCCGAAGGCGTGCAGCGCGAGAATCCGCAAATGCCGGGCGGGACGACCCCCGAGCAGTGGCAGCGCAGCGTGTCGGCGCCTGGCACCGAAGCGTTCAAGCAAGACTTTGCCAACTGGGAATCGCTCAAGAAGAACCTGCTGGTGGCGCTCGAGCGAACCGAGTCGCAACTGTCCGAGCAGTTACGCACGCGCGAGAACCGCGAGCGCCTGAACGCCGGCCGGCACGACGCCGTGTCAGACACCTATCGCGAACTCGTGGATCGCTACTACCAGTCGCTGGCCGTGCCGCGAAAGCCGAAGCCATAGGCGGGCCAGAACCGTGATGCGCCCATGAAGTTTGCCGTTGTTCTTCCGTGGTGGGGCTACGCGCTGGTCTTTTGCAGCGCGCTGCTGCTCGCCTGGCTGGCCTACACGCGGGTGCCGATTGCCCTGACGCGTGTCACCCGGGGCTGGTTGACGACGCTTCGCGCGGCCACGCTCATCCTGCTGATCGCCATCCTGCTGCGCCCCGTCGTCCTGGTTCCGCCGGCAGCCGCGCACAACAGCCTGGTGCCCGTGCTGGTCGATGTCTCGCGCAGCATGCGGCTGACCGATGGTGATGGCCCCTCGCGTCTTGACCGCGCCAGGGAGATCGTGCGCGACCTGCAGGCGCGCATCGCGAACGAATACACGATCGAGCTGTTGACATTCGGTGAGGCGCTGGCGCCCGGCCACGTCGATCAGCTGGCGGCGACGGCGCGCCGCAGTGATCTGAACGGCGCGCTCGCGGACCTGGCCGACCGCCACCGGCGCGATCGCGTCGCCGGCGTCATCGTCTTGTCCGACGGCGGCGACACCGCGCCGCAGGAAGGCGCGGCCGCCACGCGACTGGTCGATGCGCCGGTGCTGGCCGTCGGCCTTGGCAGCACCGGTGTGGTCCGCGATCGCGAGGTGTTGAACCTGACGGCGGGCGAGCCCTTGCTCGCCGGCGCTTCGGTTGACCTGAGCGTGTCAGCGACGAGTGCCGGCTTCGGCATGGCGGCGGTCGA
>CAIKXW010000306.1 GCA_903831485.1 uncultured Alphaproteobacteria bacterium
CAGGTCGGATTTGGATGGATTGAGTTCCAGGCCCGGCAGGAGCTTGGGCTGGCGCTGCAGCTGGAGGCGGGCCTGCTCGAAATGATTCGCGTAGAGGTGCACATCGCCGAAGCTGTGCACGAACTCGCCGGGCTCGAGCTTAGTCGCCTTCGCCATCAGGATGGTGAGCAGCGCGTAGGACGCGATGTTGAACGGCACGCCTAGGAAGACGTCGGCCGAGCGCTGGTAGAGCTGGCAGGACAGTTTTCCGTTCGCGACGAAGAACTGGAACAGGCAGTGGCAGGGCGGCAGCGCCATGCGGTCGACGTCGGCCGGATTCCACGCGGAGACGACGAGGCGACGCGAGTTCGGGTTCTGGATGATCTCGTTCTTCACCCATGCGATCTGGTCGATGGTGCGGCCGTCAGGGGCCGCCCATGAGCGCCATTGCTTGCCGTAGACGGGGCCGAGTTCGCCATCGGGATCGGCCCATTCATCCCAGATGCTGACGCCCCGCTCCTGCAGCCATTTCACATTGGTCTCGCCGCGCAGGAACCAGAGCAGCTCGACGATGATGGAGCGGAGGTGAAGCTTCTTCGTCGTGAGCATTGGGAAGCCCTGGCTCAGGTCGAAGCGCATCTGGCGGCCGAAGACGCCGCGCGTACCCGTTCCTGTCCGGTCGCCGCGATCGACGCCGTTGTCGAGGATGTCCTGGAGCAGGTCGAGGTATTGGCGCATGAGTCGATTCCGGTGGCGGTCGGCCAAACTTTTGGGGGCGGGCGCTGGCGTTGACAAGGCGGCGCAGGCGCGGCGGGCTGTGGAGAACTTTTGTAAGCTGGGCTTATGACGACCAAGGCGCGGGGGAATAGACCTCGATGGCCGCCCTACTCCGCAGCCTTTGCCTGCGTCGCTGCAAGGCGCCGGTCGAGCCAGGCGCGGACCCAGGCGTTGGTGCGGGAGGCGGCGCGGGTCGGGAGGCGGTTGAAGGCGTGGGGGCTTTCGGGGACGAGGATGAGGCGGGCGTTTCCGCTTTTCGCTTGCCAGCGTTCGGCCATGAGGCGGCTATCGTCGACCAGCGGATCAATTGTGCCGACGAGGAAGACTGCGGGCGGCAGGCGGGCGAGGTCTGCGTAGAGCGGCGAGACGTCGGGCTTGCGCCTGCCCTCTTCGTCTCTGTCGGGCAGAAGCCGCGCGATGCCGGGGACCATGGCGGGTCCGTCGAGCACGAGCGTGTCGGGGCCGGCGGCGCGGACGCTGGGCGTCGCAGAAAGATCATAAGGACCGTAGAAGAGGACTGCGCCACGCAGTCGGGCGAAGTCGCGGCGTATGTCGCGCAGGCGAAGCATGGCGCAGGCGGCAAGGTGCGCGCCGGCGGACTCGCCGCCGATGAAGAGATCGTGCGCGCCGAATTCGGCGTCAGCGTTCTCGAACACCCAGTCGGCGGCGGCGTGGCATTGCGCGATCTGGTTTTCGAAGGTGATGTCGGGGAGCGTGGTGTAGTCGACACTGACGACAGCGATGCCTTCGCGCACGATGGCGGCGTTGACGGCGTCATCCATCGACGCCGTGCCGATCGACCAGCCGCCGCCATGGTAGTCGATGTAGACGGCGCGCGGCGGCAGGGTCCGCGGGCGGAGGATGCGCAGGGCGATTGTGTGTCCCTTGTGCGTGACGCGACGGGTGGAGACGCTGAGGCCGCGCGTGCCGATCGGCACGATGGACTGCGCGCCGAGCATGGTCTGGATCATCATGCGGCCAAGCGGCGTCGGCGCCTTGAAGCGCGGGGCCCAGCGCAGGCGGCGGTTCATGCCCTGCACTTCGGCGCGTTCGGCGGCGGTGAATTCGGGGAAGGGTTCGTGCATCGGTTCGTCCTGCTGGTCGTGCTTAGATAGTGCGGGACGGGTTCAAGAGCGAGCGTGCGCCCTGGCCGCCAGATAGAAACCATTCTCGGGCTTGACCCGAGAATCTTTCTCGGCCCGGTAGCGCAGAAGGCTCGCCAGCGAAGAAAGGTTCTCGGGTCAGGACCGAGAACGACTTGGGAGATGCTGGCGGGGAATGGCGACAGGGGAACTGCGGCATGCAGGATTTACCAATGATCACGCTACCGGACGGCATGCGCGCCGCCTCGCCGCGCGACTGGCGCCAGTTGGGTGCGATTACGGCGGAGGCGTTTGCTGAGGATCCGGTGAATCTCTGGATCTTCGGAAACACCGGGCCGATGGCGGATGTGTTCGGGGCGCTGGCGCGGAGCGTCTACCTGAAGCGCGGGTTCTGTCATGTCAGTGGCGATGAGGGGGCGACGATGTGGAGCCATTCGTCGGCCAATCGCGAGCCGGGCGCTCTGGCGATGCTGGGGCTTGTCTCGGCCATCATGCGCAAGGGGACGAAGGGCGCGGCGAAGCGCGGAATGACGGCGGCGGAGACGATGGCGCGCGAGCATCCCTCAGCGCCGCATCTCTATCTCTTCACCATCGGCACGCGGAAGGCGGCGCGCGGCAAGGGGCTGGGCAAGCGGCTGCTGGCGCCAGTGCTGGCGGCAGCGGATCGCGACGGCCTGCCCTGCTATCTCGAGAACTCGAACCCCGCGAACACGGGCTTCTATCGCGCGCACGGATTTGAGCGGATGAAGGTGCTCGCGGCGGGACCGGGCGGGCCGCCTCTGGAAGCGATGTGGCGGGAGCCGCGGAAGGACTAGTCGAGCAACGCGATCGCCTCCATCTCGATCAGGAAGTCTGGGTGCACAAGCGCAGTCGTGCCGACCATGGTCGAGGCGGGGTAGTCGCCTTCGGTCATATGCGCGAGACGCACCTTGCGGATCTCTGCCGCGCGGGCGGGCGTCAGGTCGACGACATAGGTGACCAGCTTGAACACATGCCGCATGTCTGCCCCGGCGGCGGACAGGGCGGCCTTGAGATTCTGGTAGACCTGCTCGGTCTGCGCAGCGATGTCGCCCTTGCCGACGATCTCGCCGGAGGCGTTGAGGGCGACCTGTCCCGAGACGTGGACCTGTCGTCCCGCTGTCACGAGCGTGGCGTGCGAATAGCCCGTCGGCTTCGAGAGCGACGGCGGGTTGAGGCGCTGGATCGGCATTAAGGCTCCCTGTCTTCTGGAGCGCGCTTACCGCAGATCGGGAGCGGCGTCGCGCCTCAGATCGAGTCGAGGCCTTCCATCAGCGCGGGATCGATCTCGACGCGCTTGCCTTTTCGATAGTCGCCGACTGTCCGGACGGCCTCGTCGCGGCTGAGGCCCTGACGCGCCACAAGGCGTTCGATGAGCGTGTACTCGTCGCGGTTCCACGCGGATGGGCGGCGGGCTTCGCTGGGCTTGCCTGTCTCGATCATATGGAACTCCGTCAACACTCGCATGCCTGCAACGATAAGCTTCGAGAAACGCCCGCCAGCGCTGAGTGTTTCCTGCGCGCTCATATGGGGCGGCTTTCGGGCAATTGAACGGCGCGGCGGAGGTTTCTTGTTTCGAAGTTGATGAGGTGAGCTGACGATGCAGATCAGCCTCCGTCGTTACGGCGACGGAGGTTCCGGTTGTGCGGATGCTAGATGGCGGGCGTGGGGCGTGGTGCGCGGCCTGCAATGTTACTTCGATGTGTCTTCTGCGGGCGCGTCTGCTTCGAGCAGTTTCACGCGGAAGAGCAGGCCCGCGAGGCCTGCGCCGATCAGCGGCGCAACGATGAAGAGCCAGAGTTGCTGAAGCGCGATGCCCTGCGCGAAGACGGCGGGGCCGAAGGAGCGCGCGGGGTTCACCGACACGCCGGTGACCTGGATGCCGACGATGTGAATCACGACGAGCGTCAATCCGATCGCGAGACCCGCGAGCATGGCGGGCGAGCCCTTCTGCGTGACCCCGAGGATGACAACGAGGAACAGGAAAGTCGCAACGACCTCGAAGATGAAGGCGGCGGTGAGTTCGTAATTACCGAGATAGCCCTCGCCAAAGCCATTGGAGCCGAGGCCCCATTCCGGCATCACGAAGAGCGGGTTGCCTGTGGCGATGACATAGAGGACGCCCGCGCCGGCGAGCGCGCCAAGGAATTGCGCCACCCAGTATTGAACCATTTCGCCTGCGCTCATGCGGCCGGCCAGGAAGGCGCCGAAGGACACGGCGGGGTTCACATGGCAGCCCGAGATGGGGCCGATGCCATAGGCCATGGCGACGATGGCGAGGCCGAAGGCGAAGGAGATGCCAAGCTGGCCGACCTCGCCGCCCGCGAGCACGGCGGAGCCGCAGCCAAAGAAAACCAACGTGGCCGTACCGATGAATTCCGCGATGAGCTTCTTCATGAGTGTCCCTCCCCGGACTGGGCTCTATCTACCCGGGTTCGATGACGGGACGCCATGGGGGTGCTGAGGGGCACTTGCGAACATAGCGGGAACGTTCTATTTATGTTCTCAAGGTCGACAGGTTCGATTCGAGAGCGGAGGCGCGCGATGGACGGATATGTGACGCTGGATACGCGGGATCTGGGGCGAGCCGTGAAATTTTACGACCGGCTTGCGCGCGAGCTCGGCGCGCGGCGCTCCATGGAGGACGCGGATTGCGTCGCCTGGGGGATTCCGGGCGGGCCTGCCAGCATCAGCGTCGTGGCGAACGGAGACAAGCCTGGCTTAGCGGCGGCGGTGGCGCTGGAGGCGGCGGACCCGGAACAGGTGCAGCGGCTGTACGAGCTAGCGATCGAACAGGGGGGCGCGCCTGAGGCTGAGCCTTGCGAGCGTGGGGGTTTCTACGCGGCCAGCTTCCGCGATCTCGACGGCAACAGGCTGAGCGCCTTCTGCATCACGCGGCACTGAATCCCGGCCGCTTGCGTTTGTCTGTGCTTCGGGCGGTCTAAGTCTGAAGCGGAGCCTCGCGCGGATGTACATCGTTCAATGGATATTCCGGATCGCGCTGGCCGTGTTCCTGCTGCTTGCCGCGGGCGCGATGTTGCTGACCGTGATGGGCGTCGATGTCGGGCTGATGCGGCGCTGAACGCCCCGTCGATCAGTTGTTTGCGGTTAAGGAATTAGCGCCTATATTCGTCCTGTCTTCGCAAGAAGACTATGGCGATAAACCCTCGCGCAATAAGCAGACCGGACCCGGGGGCAGTGCCCGGCGGCTCCACCAGATTTCTCTCCGGGCATTGGCCGGACTGTCTGGGGCCGACACAGGATCGACGGATGTGTAAAGGCGAAGACTTTGCCCGCTTTGGCCCCGATAGAAGCCTTTTACGCAATAGTTGCCAATGACAACTTTGCTCCGGAAATGCGCCTC
>CAIKXW010000307.1 GCA_903831485.1 uncultured Alphaproteobacteria bacterium
AGGCGGGCTGATCATAAACGCGGGCGGCTATACCCACACCTCGGTCGCAATCCACGACGCGCTCAAGGTGTTGACCATTCCGGTCGTGGAAGTTCATCTCAGCAACCCCGGGAATCGGGAAGAGTTCAGGCACAAGAGCCTGGTGTCTCCAGCAGCGTCCGGCGTCATCGCCGGCTTTGGTCCCCTGGGCTACCGACTGGCCATTGAGGCTGTCGCCGCCCTCGCTGAACAGAAGAGAGTTTGACGATCATGGCCGACAAGCCTCCCGAGAAAAGTGGCAGGTTCGACACCGGGCTGATCCGCGAGCTTGCAGCCATCCTGCGGGAAGCCGACCTCGGAGAGATCGAGATCGAGCAAGGCGGCATGCGCATCAAGGTTGTGAAGCCTGAAGGCAAAGCCGTGCACGTGGCGCAGGCCTACGCCCCGGCGCCAGCGACCCAAACCGCTGCGCCCGCAGCAGTGGCGGCGCCGCCCCCAGCTCCGGCTTCTCTGCGCGACCATCCGGGCGCGGTGAAGTCGCCTATGGTCGGCACGGTCTACCTGCAGGCAGAGGAAGGCTCTGCGAGATACGTGAAGGTCGGCGACACGGTGAACGCAGGCGCCACGTTGCTGCTGATCGAGGCGATGAAGACGTTCAACCCGGTCACGGCGCCGCGCCCGGGCAAGGTTGTGCAGATCCTTGTCGACAACCAGCAGCCCGTCGAATTCGGCGAACCGCTCGTCATCATCGAGTAGCGCGATGTTCGAGAAAATCCTGATTGCGAACCGTGGCGAGATTGCTCTCCGCGTGCACCGCGCGTGCAAGGAGATGGGCATCCACACGGTGGCCATCCATTCGGAAGCCGACCGCAACGCCATGCATGTCCGTCTCGCTGAGGAGAGCGTGTGCGTAGGCCCGGCCTCAGCCGCGAAATCCTATCTCAACATTCCCGCGATCATCACCGCGGCCAAGATCACCGGCGCGCAAGCAATTCATCCGGGCTATGGCTTCCTCTCGGAGAACGCGAAGTTCGCCGAGATCGTCGAGAAGTCGGGCATCACCTTCATCGGTCCGAAGCCCGAACACATCCGGATGATGGGCGACAAGATCACGGCCAAGGATGTGATCCAGACGGCGGGCGTGCCGGTTGTCCCCGGCTCGGACGGCGAGGTGGTCGATCTGGAAAGCGCGAAAGCCAACGCCAAGCGCATCGGCTATCCGATCCTCATCAAGGCCACGGCCGGCGGCGGCGGACGCGGCATGAAGGTCGCGCATTCACCGGAAGAACTTGAGCTCGCTTTCACGACAGCGCGCACCGAAGCCAAGACCGCGTTCGGCAACGATGCCGTCTACATGGAGAAGTACCTCCAGAAGCCGCGCCACATCGAAATCCAGGTCGTCGCCGACAGCCATGGTAATGTGATCCATCTGGGCGAGCGCGACTGCTCGCTGCAGCGCCGCCACCAGAAAGTCTTCGAGGAAGCCCCCTCGCCCGCCATCGACGAGGCGACCCGCGCATCGATCGGCAAGACTGTCACCACCGCCATCAAGAAGCTCGGCTATCTCGGTGTCGGGACGATCGAATTCCTCTACGAGAATGGCGAGTTCTACTTCATCGAGATGAACACGCGCCTGCAGGTCGAACACCCGGTCACCGAGATGATCACGGGCGTTGACCTCGTGCAGGAGCAGATCCGCATCGCGTTCGGCGAGAAACTGTCGCTGACCCAGAAGGATGTGAAGATCACCGGACACGCCATCGAGTGCCGCATCAATGCGGAGAACCCGGAAACCTTCACGCCCTCGCCGGGGCTGATCCAGGAGTTCCACGCGCCGGGCGGGCTTGGCGTTCGCCTCGATAGCGCCGCGTATTCTGGCTACCGCGTGCCGCCGTACTACGACAGCCTGATCGGCAAGCTGATCGTCTACGCGCCGACACGCGCCGAAGCACTCGCCCGCCTGCGCCGTGCGCTGGACGAAACAGTTGTATCCGGCGTCGAGACGACGTTGCCGCTGCACCGCCGCCTCGCCGAGAACGCAGAGATCGCCAAGGGCGACTATGACATCCACTGGCTCGAGAAGTTCCTCGGAATGAAGACATAGGCTCTGGGCGTGGGCATGCGGTTGTGGCTCGGGTATTGGGACCTCCACGCATGAGCCGGGTTTTTGGCCCCAACGAGTTGCTCGACTGCTATCGCCGCGGCGTCTTTCCGATGGCGGACTCGCGCGATGACCCGCGGCTGTTTCTTGTCGATCCGGACCTGCGCGGCGTGATGCCGCTCGGACGCTTCCATGTCTCGAAGAGCCTGCGCAAGACGATAAGGCGCGACGTGTTCGAGATCAGGATCAACACGGCCTTCTCGCGGGTGATGGAGCTTTGCGCAGAGGCTGCGCCTGACAGGCCGCAGACCTGGATCAACGCGCAGATCCTCAACCTCTACAGCGCGCTTCATCGCGCAGGCCACGCGCACAGTGTGGAAGCATGGCGCGATGGCGAGCTGGTGGGTGGGCTTTACGGGGTCAGCCTCAAGTCCGCGTTCTTCGGCGAGAGCATGTTTTCGCGCGCGACGGATGCGTCAAAGGTGGCGCTGGCCCATCTGGTCGCGCGGTTGAAGGCGGGGGGATACCGGCTGCTCGATACGCAGTTCGTTACCGGGCATCTCGAGACATTCGGCGTCGAGGAGGCGCCGCGGGACGTGTTCCGCGCCCGGCTTCACGATGCCCTGCAGCACGACGCGCAGTTCGGGACGCAGACCTATTGCGGGGCCGAGGTGCTGCAGCTGATCACCCAGACGTCGTAGGTCGGGTGTTCGAGGGCGTTGAGGCCAGGCGAAGACGCATACATCCAGCCCGAAAAAAGAAGACCATTTTCGCCGATCGGCTGCGCGCCGCGATGCATGTTCGAGTCGGCAATCGGGTTCGGCGTCTTTTGCGCCTTAGGCGGGGCGGTGGAGTAGATTTCGAGGAAAGCGGCGGCTTCCGGCGCGTCCTGCGGGCTGGACTGGTAGCACGCACGTACGGTGACTTTCAGGCGGCCATGATCGATCGACTGCCCGACGCGGGCGCTGATGTCGGTTGAGTTGCCGGTGATTTTGTCGAGCGCGCGGAGCTTTGCAGCGCCGGCTGGCTGCAGCCGGTTGCCCGGCTCGCCGTCCTGCGCGAACGCGCCGGCGCCAAGCGCCAGGGCCGTTATGCCGCCAAT
>CAIKXW010000308.1 GCA_903831485.1 uncultured Alphaproteobacteria bacterium
GGTGAAGGTGTTGATCGCCAGCGCCCGCGTCGCCATCGCCACCGTGCCGGTGAGACCGTGCAACTCGCGCGTCGCCTTGAGCCCCGCCTCGCGCGCGATCCGGCTGACCATCCGCACATAGTCCTCCGATATCGCACTCATCATCGGCGTCACCGCATCGCGGATTTCCGGGTCGCTGCGCGAGCCGATCCTGATCTCGTTCAGGGCCATGCCCTCAGGCATGCGCTGGGTGATCACCGACAGGTCCATGATCGCGCGATAGCGGTCCAGTCCGGGCGGAACCTTTGCGACTTCGTCCGCACGATACTGGTTCAGCGTCTCGTACGCATACTCAACCGTCGCAATGATGAGGGCCTGTCGCGTCGGAAAGTGGTGCATCATCGCCCCGCGGCTGACGCCCGCCAGGTCCGCCACGCGAATGTTCGTCACGGCGCCATAGCCTGACGTGTCGAGGCACTGGACCGTGGCTTCGAGAATCTGTCGACGGGTTGCAGCCGAGCGTTCGGCGTTCTTGCGCCGGTTGCGCCTGTTCGGCGCGCCGCCCTGATCGTCGTCTATGGTGCGGGTGGCATCCGCCATGTCAGCTCTCTGAGCGCTCCGGACCTGTCCCATCGCCATCATCGGCAACATGGAGCCAGAGAGCAACCGCGCGCTACGGTTTGCATGGGCCGAATGGCGCGCTAAAGCTGCGGCAAAGCGATCAGGGAGTTCACATGGGCGCGATTGAGCGGGTCGATCCGGCAGAAGCCGGTCTGAATGCTGAGCGGCTCAAGCGCATTCCGGCCTATTTCGACACCTATATCCAGAAGCGGAAACTGCCGTGCGTTGCGGCTCTGGTGGCGCGGGGCGGGCAGGTGGCGCACTTGTCGTTCCAGGGCTCCACCGAGATGGGTGGCGGCCGGCCAATCGATGCGGACACGATCTATCGCATCTATTCGATGACCAAGCCGGTCACGTCGGTTGCAGCGATGATGCTGTTCGAAGAGGGCGCGCTGCGCCTTGATCACGAGGTCTATCGCTATATCCCGGAATTCCAGGATGTCATGGTGATGGGAGAGGATGGCCAGCTGCACAAGCCGGCGCGCGCCATGACCGTTCGCGACCTGTTTCTGCACACCTCGGGCCTCACCTATTCCTTCATCGTCCAGACTCCGGTCGATGCGATCTATCGCAAGCGCAAGCTCGAATACTCGAACTGGGATGGCGATCTCAAATCCTTCTGCGAAGCACTTGCCCAGGCGCCGCTCGTCTTCTCGCCCGGCGACAGGTGGAACTATTCCAACTCGACAGATGTGCTCGGCCGCGTTGTCGAGGTCGCGTCAGGCATGAGCCTCGACCGCTTCTTCCAGACCCGCATCTTCAGCCCGCTCGGCATGAAGGATACGGGCTTCCACGTGCCGACCGAAAGCATCGACCGGCTCATGGCCTGCTACGCCCGCAATCCCGACACCGGCGTGATCTCGATGAACGATGGCGCGGGCGCCGCGAGTCGCTATGCCACTGCGCCAAACGTCTTCTCAGGCGGCGGGGGGCTCGCCTCCACCATCGGCGACTATTTCCGCTTCTGCCTGATGCTGGCCGGCGGCGGCGAACTTGATGGCGTTCGCATTCTTTCACCGAAGACGCTCGAATTCATGACCATGAACCACCTGCCGGGCAACAAGACGCTCAAGGACATGGGCGACAAGACGTTCTCGGAATCGCGCATGGACGGTTCCGGCTTCGGCCTCGGCTGGGCCGTGACGACGGACGTGGTCGCCACCACACAACCCGGTTCGGTCGGCACCTACTCGTGGGGCGGCATGGCGTCCACCTTCTTCTGGATCGACCCGGTCGAAGACATCATCGCCATCCAGATGACGCAGCTGATGCCCTCCGGCGCCTATCCCATCCGCCCCCAGCTGCAGCAGCTCGTCTACGCCGCGATCGACGACTAGCGCTCAGGTCACCGCCGCCCGCGCATGGTACTCTGGCCTGTCCCAGCCGCGCGTCCCGAGAACGTCTGCCAATGCATCCATCGCGTCCCACACGTCGACGAACCGCACATAAAGCGGCGCCAGGCCAAACCGCATAGCGTCCGGCGCCCTGAAATCCGGAATGATCCCGCGCGCGATCAGCGCCTGCACGACGGCATAACCATGCTGATGCCGCACGCTTACATGCCCCCCGCGTCTGGCTGGCTCCCCAGGTGAGATCGTTTCCAGCCCCAGCGACGCGGTTCGCGCGATGACCAAGTCGCCCAGCGCCCGCGCTTTCGCCGCCCCGACAGCAAGATCGACGCCGTCGAATGCATCAAGCGCGGCATCGAGCGCCGACAGTGAGAGCACGGGCGGCGTGCCAGCCGCAAACCGTGCGGCGCCGTCCTTCGCCACATAGGCCGCGCCAAAGTCGAACTGATCCTTCTGCCCGAACCAGCCGAGGATCGGTGAGTGAAGCTGCTGCGCGATATCCGCCCGCGCATAGACGAACGCCGGCGCACCCGGTCCGCCATTGAGAAACTTGTACGTGCACCCCGCTGCCAGCTTCGCCCCGCGCTCCGCAAGCCGCAGGTCCAGCACGCCTGTGGCGTGGCTCAGATCCCAAACGACCAGATTGCCTGCGCTCGCCGCAACATGCTCCCACGCATCGATGTCGGCGACCTCGCCCGTCCGGTAGTTCACCGCACTCCGAATGATCACGCCGCGATACGCACCGAAAGCCGCCAACGCATCGGTGGGCGGCAGCCGCTTCAACTCGCCGAGCCCCACATCCGCGATGCCCGCCGCGATGCTCTGGTCCGTCGGGAATTCGTCGCTCTGCACCATCACCGTGCGCGCGCCCGTCAATCGCAGTCCCGCAGCCGCCAGCTTGAACAAGTTGACAGACACACTGTCCGTCACCACCACATCGCCCGGCGCCGCGCCCGCCAGCCGCGCCAGCTTGGCCCCCGTCCGGGCCGGCAAGTCGAACCAGCCTGCGTCATTCCACGACCGGATAAGGCCGCCACGCCATTCCTCGCCTGCCGCGCGCCCCACGCGCTCCAGCGCGCCGTGTGTCGCCGGTCCCAGCGAATGCCCATCAAGATAAATCACGCCCTCGGGCAGGTCGAACCGCGCGCGCATGCCCCCCAGAGAGTCGGCGCGGTCGAGCGCTTCGCAGTCCTGCCGTGTCCGGGGTATCTGGGCCATGCCGTATCTGCGATGAGAGCCCCCCGGCTTGCAATGCCCGCAATCCCTTGCGAGGGAACGGCATGCGCAATCTCGCTCTCCTCCTTGCTGTA
>CAIKXW010000309.1 GCA_903831485.1 uncultured Alphaproteobacteria bacterium
ATAAAGCCACGCCTCCAGCAGCGCCCGCGCCGCCGGCCCATCGGCTGCATCCAGCCGCGGCATCACCAGCGCAACCGGATTGCCGCTCGCGCCAGAACCCAACTGCTCGCCCTGCTCGTACACGGTCACCGCACATCCGCGCCGGACAAACGCCCGCGCCGCGCACGCTCCCGCAATTCCGCCGCCGATGATCGCCACGCGCTTTGGCCCCGCCGCACGCGGAGCACCCGCCGCAACCAGCCGCGCCTCAAGCCGCTCCTTCTTCCGCCCATGCCCCGCAGCCTTGGCGACCTCGAAGCCCACGGCCTGCAGGTTCCGCCGCACATCCCCTGCCACCGTGTAGGTCGCCGCCCGTGCGCCCGGCGCAGACATGCGCGCAACATGCCTCAGCACCTCCGCCGACCACATCTCCGGGTTCTTCGCCGGCGCGAAGCCATCGAGAAACCACGCATCGCATTGCGCCCGCGCCTCTGCGACAGCCGCCGCGATCTCATCGACATACAGCGTCATCGTCACGCCATCGCCCAGCACGATGCGCTGCACGCCACGCGCCCGCTCCGGCCACTTGTCCCGCAACACCGCCGACAGCTCCGCCAGTTCCGGCCATGCCGCATGCACGCGCGCCGCCGCTTCACGCGGCATCAGCAGCCCCTCGAACGAGATCACCTCCAGCCGCGCCGTCGTGCTCGGCCGATGCGCGCGCCAGAGCTCCCACAGCGCCAGCAGGTTCAGCCCCGTCCCGAACCCCAGCTCGCCGACAACGAATTGCTCCCGCCCAACCCACGCCTCAGGCAGCCCGCACCCGCCCAGAAACACCACGCGCTTTTCATCGAGCCCCTCACCCGAGAAATACACATCGCCATGCCCGCGCGCGAACGGCAGAGCCCCATGAATTTCAAGGGGAGTGAATTCCAGATCGGGCAGGGGCGGCAGGCGCGGCATCAGACCTTCGGGCGCGTCGCCGTCACCATGTAGTTGACGCCTGTATCGCGCGTCAGGCTCCACTTGCCGGTCAGCGGCGAGAACGAGACGCCCACCGTCTCCAGCATCTCGAGCCCCGCACCGGTCAGCGCCGCGCGCGCCTCTTCCGGCGTCACGAACTTGTTCCAGTCATGCGTCCCCACCGGAAGCCAGCGCAACACATGCTCCGCCCCCACCACGGCCAGCGCAAACGCCTTCGCCGTCCGGTTCAGTGTCGCCATCACCATCATGCCCCCGGGCGCCAGCAACGCCGCGCAGTCGGCCAGGAACCGCGCCGGGTCCTGCACGTGCTCCACCACTTCCAGCGACAGCACGATGTCGAACTTCGGCTCTCCTGCGGCGACCAGCCCCTCTACCGTTCCAACGCGATAGTCCACGTCCACATGCACAGCGTCCGCATGCACCATCGCCGCCTTGATGTTCTTGTCGCCGGCATCGATCCCCACAGCGTGCGCGCCCAGACGCGCCATAGGTTCGGTCACCAGCCCGCCGCCGCATCCCGCGTCCAGCAGGCGCAAGCCCGCCAGCGGCCGCTTCGCATCGGCGGCCAGCCCGAAATGCTTCGCCGCCATCTCGCGAATGTACGTCAGCCGCACCGGGTTGAACTTGTGCAGCGGCGCGAACTTGCCCGTCGGCGACCACCAGTCGGCCGCCATCGCGCGGAACTTCTCGATCTCCGCCGGATCGACGCTTGGCGATTCCGGAATGCTCTCGTCGCGTGTGAGTGTCTTGCCCATGACTTCTATCTGGACCCGCGAAGCCGCGCCCGCAACGTCCCCTGGCGGCCAGGCCAGGCAAAATTCCCCGTGAGGCAAGGCAGTGCGCCGGTTAGGGACAACGTTCCCGGGCAGGGGAGATTTCTTCCGCAAACGGGCCTATGGCAATCTGCGCATTGCCCTCCGCCGCGTGTGCCCTTAGACACCCTGCCGTCATCCGCCCCCGCCCGGGGGAAGGGCAAGGGACGTAGCCGGTCATGAATCGCCTGGTGCTGAAATTCGGCGGAACCTCGGTCGCCAATCTCGAGCGCATCGCGCACGTGGCGGACATCGTCGCCGCGCGCCGCGCCGAAACCCGCGCGATCGCCGTGGTCGTGTCCGCCATGTCGGGCACGACCAACCAGCTGGTCGAATGGTCCCGCGGCGCTGCCGGACCCGATCTGCACGGAACCGACTTCGACGACGAATACGATGTCGTCGTCGCCTCGGGCGAACAGGTCACCGCGGGCCTTCTTGCCTTGGCCCTGCGCAAGAAAGGCCTCAAGGCCCGCTCCTGGCTCGGCTGGCAACTGAAACTGAAAACCGACGAAGCCCACGGCAAGGCCCGCATCACCGGTTGCGACAATCCCGAATTCATCCGCTCGGTCGATAGCGGCGAGATCGCCGTCGTCGCCGGCTTCCAGGGCGTCGACGATCACGGCCGCGTCTCGACGCTCGGCCGTGGCGGCTCGGACACCTCGGCCGTCGCTGTCGCCGCCGCCCTCAAGGCTTCGCTCTGCGACATCTACACCGACGTCGACGGCGTCTACACCACCGACCCCCGCATCACGCCGAAGGCCCGCCGCATTGAGAAGATTTCCTACGAGGAAATGCTGGAGCTGGCCTCCCTCGGCGCCAAGGTGCTGCAGACGCGCTCGGTCGAGCTTGCAATGAACCATCGCGTTCCCGTGCGCGTGCTCTCCTCCTTCGAGGGCGCCGCGCCAAAACCCAATACCGGAACGCTTGTGTGCGATGAGGAACAGATCGTGGAAAAGCAGGTTGTCAGCGGCGTCGCCTATTCGCGTGACGAAGCCAAGTTCAGCATCATCGGCGTCGAAGACCATCCTGGCGTCGCCGCCAACATCTTCGGTGCGCTCGCAGACGCGGGCGTCAACGTCGACATGATCGTGCAGGCCTCGGCCAAGACCGAAGGCCGCCAGAACATCGTCTTTACGTGCCCTGACCGCGACGCCGCCCACGCCAAGTCCGTCCTCGAAAGCCTCAACGGCAATGTCGGCTTCGAGAACCTCTCGGTTGACCGCAACGTCGCCAAGGTCTCGGTGATCGGCGTCGGCATGCGCTCCCACGCCGGCGTCGCGAAGACGATGTTCCAGGCCCTGTCCGCCAAGGGCATCAACATCCAGGTCATCTCGACATCCGAGATCAAGATCTCCGTCCTGATCGATGCCAGCTACACCGAACTGGCCGTACGCGCGCTGCACACGGCGTATGGGCTGGACGCGGAGTAGGGCAGGCAGCCCTCCTTCGTCCTTCGAGCCGCCGCTTCGCGGCTCGTCAGGATGAGGACTTCGAGGGTTCCGGCGTTTGTTGAGGCCTAATCCTGAGGAGGCCGAAGGCCGTCTCGAAGGACGAGGGCGTGCTCACAGACGTTTTCCCTGTGCGCCGGCTGTTTTTTCAACCCCGCCACAAAAACATACCGGAAAGCCCTCTCAGTAAATCCACGCACAATGACGTCCGCCCCATTCTCCGCTAAAGCTCGTCCACAACCCCAACCGGAGACACCGTGACAGACCGCGGCAGGCCAGGAGAGAAGGGACCTTCATCGCCCCGCCCGCCTGCGGGCGGCGGCGGCGCGAAGCTTCTCCTGTCGCGCCTGCGCGCCCTCATGGCGAACCAGGCGCAGGACCCGAAGCGCCTCGAACGCGTCGTCGAACTCATCGCCAACACCATGGTGGCCGATGTCTGCTCGATCTACCTGCGGTCCGAGGACGAAAGCCTGCTGCTGATGGCGACCCAGGGCCTGCGCCCGGAAGCGGTTGGCCGCACCCGCATGAAGGAAAACGAAGGCCTCGTCGGCCTCGTTTCCTCGACCGCCCGTCCGCTCCGCCTGACCGACGCCTTCTCCCACCCGCGCTTCTCCTACCGTCCGGAAACAGGCGAAGACCCGTTTCACTCCTTCCTCGGCGTGCCGATCTTGCGCGGCGGCCGCGTCCTCGGCGTCGTCGTCGTCCAGAACCGCACCGAGCGCGCCTATGACGACGAGGAGGCCGAAGCCCTCCAGACAGTCGCCATGGTGCTGGCTGAACTCGTCGCCTCCGCCGCCGACACGCTCAGCGCCGGCCTCCGCCAGACCCGCCCCGTTGAACTCCGCGGCCGCGCCATGAATGAAGGCCTCGCCTCAGGCGTCGTGCATCTCTACGACCCCGTCGTCCCGCCCGCCCGCCTGTTCGCCGCCGACCCGGAACTCGAGGAGCGCCGCCTCAACGACGCGCTCGAGGCCCTCCGCAACTCGATCGACGCCATGCTCACCCGCGCAGGCCCCGTGCTGTTCGGCGAAAGCCGCGACGTGCTCGAAACCTACCGCCTCTTCGCGCATGACCCGAGCTGGGAGGCCCGCCTCGTCGAAGCCGTCCGCACCGGTCTTTCAGCCGAAGCCGCCGTCGACCGCGTGCGCCGCGAACACCGCGCCCGCCTCGAAAACGCCCGCGACGGCTTCCTGCGCGAACGCCTGCACGATCTCGAAGACCTCGAAAACCGCCTGCTGCGCCAGCTGAACGGCGATGACGGCGGCGGCCGCGTCGCCCCGCGTGGCGCCATTCTGGTCGCCAGCCGGATCGGCCCGGCGGAACTACTCGAATATCGCGACGCACATCTTGCCGGCATTGCCCTGGAAGAAGCCGGCGCCGGCTCCCACGCCGCCATTGTCGCCCGCGCCATGGGTGTTCCCGCCGTCGGCGGCCTGACAGGCCTCGTCACACGGGCCGAAGACGGCGACCTGATGATCATCGACGGCGAGGGCGGGGTGGTCCACATCCGGCCCGAAGCCGAAATGATGTCCAGCTTCCAGGCCCGCGTCGCCATATCGGAACAGACGCAGGCCGAACTGTCCCGCCTGCGCGACGAGCCCGCGACCACCACCGATGGCGTCGAAATCGACCTCTACATCAACGCCGGGCTCTCGTTCGACCTCGACCATCTCGACGCTGTCGGCGCCAAGGGCGTCGGCCTGTTCCGCACCGAGTTCCAGTTCATGGCGTCCGAAACGATGCCGGGCCTCGACGAACAGTCGCAATTCTACAAATCCGTCATCGACCGGGCAGGCGACCGCCCCGTCACCTTCCGCACCATCGACCTCGGCGGCGACAAGATCGCCCCTTTCATGGGCCGCCGCGAGCGCGAGGAGAATCCCGCTCTCGGCTGGCGCGCCCTGCGCATGGCGCTCGACCACCCCTTCTTCTTCCGTCGCCAGCTCCGCGCCCTGATCCGCGCCTCCCGCGGCAAGACCCTGCGCCTGATGTTCCCGATGGTCGCAACCGTCGAGGAGTTCGAGGCCGCGCGCCGTCTTCTCGACAGCGAAATGGAGTGGGCGGTGAAGTTCGGCCGCGACCTTCCCAACCGCCTGCAGGTCGGCGCGATGGTTGAAACACCCTCGCTTGCCTTCTCGATCGACCAGCTCAAGGGCAAGGCCGACTTTCTATCGGTCGGAACCAACGACCTGATGCAATTCTTTTTCGCCGCAGACCGCGATAACGCCCGTCTCGCAGGCCGTTACGACCTTTTGAGCCGTCCCGCCATGCGCCTCATGCTGCGCATGCGCCAGCGCGCCGACGAGGCGTCCCTGCCCATCACCGTTTGCGGCGAAGCCGCCGGCCGCCCCCTCGAAGCCCTCGCCCTGATCGCGCTTGGGTACCGCAAGCTCTCGATGCAGGCCTCCCGCATCGCGCCGGTCAAACTCCTGGTCCGCTCGGTCGACATGACCGCGCTGGCGCGGGACGTGCAAGCCGTCCTCGACGGTCCAGCGCCCTCGATACGTAACGCAATGTTAAGTGTCGCAGCGGGGCTTGGGCTGAAGATTTAGGTTGTAGCGGTATCGGCGCCCTCTTACCTTGATAATGACTTGTTAGGGTGGTGGGCGTTAATCGGGTTAGGCTTGTCTTCAGTAATCGCCTTCCCGTTTCGGACAGACATATGAGCGGCGTGGCCAAGGACGACACCAACCCCAGTTCGCCTCCGGATGAGACGGTTCCCGTGACGAGCGAAACAGACACGGGCACGGCAGCCGCCGAGACCGTGGCTTCCGCACAACCCAAGGATGACGAGCCGCGCGCCCGCCGCGCCGCGCCTCACCTGCGTGTTGTCAGCGACAACGAGATCGAATTCGCCGCCCAGGCCGCCGCCGCCCACACCCGAATTGGCGACGCCATTCGCGCCGCGCGCGAGAATTCGGGTTTCACGCTGGAGCAGGTCTCCCGCGAAACCCGCGTCCACCTCAGCCACCTCCGCGCTATCGAGGACATGACGCCGGGCCTGCTCGGCGCGCCCGTTTACGCGAAAGGCTACATCAAGTCCTACGCGCGCTTCCTCGGCATGGACGAGCAGGCCACGCTCGACCGTTACCTGTCCGAATGCGCCGCCATCCTGAAGGACCCGGAAAAACTCGAAATCGCCTCGCCGGCCTCGTCCAGCGCGCGCAAGCTGCCGGTCGCGCTGCCCATGCTTGGCATTCTGATGATCGCCCTTGTCGCCGGCGGCGCCGTCGTGCTCCTCAACAGTGGCGAGAAGACCCCGGCCGTCACCGCCGAAACCTCGCCCGCCGTCACTGGCGTCGGCCCGATCGCCCAGCCCGTCGCGCCGCAACTCCGCATAATCGCGCTGAAGCGCTCGATGCTGGAAGTGCGCTCGGCCAAGGGCGACAAGTACGTCCACCGCTACTACAACCCCGGCGAGTTCTTCGTCGTCCGCGTCGGCGCAGGCTTCACAGTCTCCGCCGAAGATGGCGCAGCCTTCGAATGGCGCCTCGGCGACCAGTCGCTCGGCCTGCTGCAGGAAACCGGCGGCCCTGTCTTCTCGCAGAGCGTCGACCAGGCGGCCCAGCGCCCACCGATCGTGATCGCCCCGCCGGTCATCGAGCCCGTTGCCTCGGATACGGATGCCAACGTCCTCGCAATCCCCGGCCAGCCAGCGACCGGCGCAAGCCCCGCTCCGGCTCCTGCCAAGCCCCGTCCCCGTCCGGCGAAGCCGCCCGCGACCGCAAACGCGACGACATCTGCGCCGCCGGCCGCCACCACCCCTGCGCCGGTCCAGCCCCCCGTCCGCGACCCGGCGCTGGACGCCTATCCGGATCAGGTCGCCCCGGCCCAGTAGCGGGCCCGATCCGCGCACCCGTCTTTACGGGCAGGCGCAAAAGGCCCAAATGTCGCCAATCGGCTGATCGGGCAAATGCATGAGCCACGACATCAATCACATCCGCCCCTGGCGCACCATCGTGCGGCGAAAGTCGCGCCAGATCCGCGTCGGCGACGTCCTCGTCGGCGGCGACGCCCCCATCTCCGTCCAGTCGATGACCAACACGCCGACCTCGGACGCCAAGGCCACGATCGAACAGATCCGCGGCCTCGAGGAAGCTGGCGCCGACATCGTCCGCGTCTCGTGCCCTGACGAAGAGTCCACCGCCGCGATGCCGGAAATCTGCCGCGCCGCGAAAGTGCCGATCGTCGCCGACATCCACTTCCACTACAAACGCGGCATCGAGGCCGCCAAGGCCGGCGCCGCCTGCCTTCGCATCAACCCGGGCAATATCGGCAACGCCTCGCGGGTGAGGGAAGTCATCCAGGCCGCCAAGGACCATGGCTGCTCCATGCGCATCGGCGTCAATGGCGGAAGCCTCGAACGCCATCTCCTGGAAAAGTACGGCGAGCCCTGTCCCGAAGCGATGGTCGAAAGCGCGCTCGATCACGCGCGCATCCTCGATGACAACGACTTCCATGAGTACAAGATTTCGGTGAAGGCCTCCGACCCGTTCCTCACGGTCGCCGCCTACCACCAGCTCGCCGACGCCACTGACGCGCCACTGCACCTGGGCGTCACCGAAGCCGGCGGCCTGCGCACCGGCACCGTAAAATCCGCCATCGGCATCGGCTCGATGTTGTGGGCCGGCATCGGCGACACCATCCGCGTCTCGCTCTCCGCCGAACCCGTGGAAGAGATCAGGGCCGGCTACGAGATCCTGAAATCGCTCGGCCTGCGTACGCGCGGCGTGAACATCATTTCCTGCCCCAGCTGCGCCCGTCAGGGCTTCGACGTCATCCGCACCGTGGAGACGCTGGAAAAGCGCCTCGCCCACATCCAGGAACCAATCTCGCTCTCCATCATCGGCTGCGTCGTCAACGGCCCGGGCGAGGCAACGATGACCGACCTCGGCTTCACCGGCGGCGGCAAGGACGCCGGCATGATGTACGTCTCCGGCAAGCCCGACCACAAAGTAACCAACGCCGAAATGGTCGACAAGATCGTGGCCCAGGTCGAGGCGAGGGCGGCCATCCTCCGCGCCGCCAAGGAAGCCGCAGCGCAAGCGGCGGAGTAATCTCTGGCCCCCCGGGGCAACCGGCAGCCGAGACGAAGCCTCGATCCCAGTCTCCGACGACCGCCCTTGCACCCTAATCCCCCATCGCGCACTCTGCCAGCACACACACGCGGGGCCAACCTCATGTCATCCATCCATCGCCCGCTCATCGCGCTTCTGGCCCTGTGCGCGACCGGCCCCGCCGCCCTCGCACAGACACAAACCTCCGCCCCCGAAACCGGCGCGAGTTTCCAATGCCAGGATGGCAGCAAGATGGTCCTCAACTTCGCCGAGGCGGCCAACGGCATCGACGCCGTGATCTGGCTCCACGGCGCCAGCTACCGCCTCCCGAACCAGCCCCCGCGCCAGGGCCCGGTCCAGATTGTCTGGAGCGATGGCGAACACTCCCTGACGTGGAGCCCCGGCGTCCAGCTGATGTGGATGGCCAGCGACACCCACCTCATGTGCGGCCGCGGCGGCCACAAGCACTGACGCTGGATCCGGCGCTTTCGCGCCCAACTCCATTATTCCAACGCGATCGTCGCGAGGCCTCATCCTGAGGAGAACGCAAAGCGGCCGTCTCGCAGGATGAGGCCTGGCTCACAAACCGCGCGCGCCTACCAGATCAACACCCGCTTCGCCGGCGCCAGGTAGTTCGGATCGCTCTCCTTCACGCCGAACGCCCGATACCAGCTCTCCATGTTCCGCACCGGACCGATCGTGCGGAAGTAAGCCGGCGAGTGCGAGTCCGTCGCGATCAGCACGCGCAGCGCTTCGTCGCGCACCAGGCCGCGCCACACCTGCGCCCAGCCGAGGAAGAAGCGCTGGTCGCCCGAGAAGCCGTCGAGAACGGGCGCTTGCTTGCCATCAAGCGACAACTGGTAAGCCGCATACGCCACCTGCAGCCCGCCATTGTCGCCGATATTCTCGCCCAGCGTGAAACGCCCGTTCACGTTGAGACCGGGCAGCGCCTCGAATGCGGAATACTGTTCCGCCAGCATATCCGTCAGGCCCTTGAACCGCGCCACGTCATCCGGCCCCCACCAGTCGCGCAGCACGCCCATACCGTCGGACTTCGCGCCCTGATCGTCGAAGCCGTGACCCATCTCGTGCCCGATCACCGCGCCAATGCCGCCATAGTTCACGGCCGGATCAGCGTTGGGATCGAAGAATGGCGCCTGCAGGATCGCGGCCGGGAAGGTGATCTCGTTGAAAACCGAATTGTACGACGCATTCACCGTCTGTGGTGTCATTCCCCACTCGGTGCGATCGGTCTTCTGGCCCAGCCGCACCAGCCGCCGCTTCGCCTCGAATTCCGCCGCCCGCTGTGCATTGCCGAACGCATCACCCTTGGTGATCGTCATCGCAGAATAGTCGCGCCATTTATCGGGATAACCGATCTTCGGCTTGAACAGCGCCAGCTTCTCGAGCGCGCGCTCCTTCGTGTCCGCACTCATCCACGACAGCGCCTTGATGCGCTGCGCATACGCCACGCGCATGTTCTCGACGAGGTCGAGCATCTTGGCCTTCGAATCAGCCGGGAAATGCTTCGCCGCGTAGATCTTGCCGACAGCCTCGCCCATCGCACCGTTCAGCGCCGCGATCGCCCGCTTGTCGCGCGCGCGCTGTTCCGGCTGCCCGTTCAGCGTCTTGCCGTAGAACGCAAACGCCTCGTCATCGAACGCTTTTGGCAACACTTCCGCATAGCGCCGCAGCGAGTGATACGTCGCATACGCCTTCAGCGTCTCGAGCGGCGTCTCCGACCAGATCTTCGCCAGCGGCCCGATCGCATCCGGCGTCCGCACGATCGCCCGATCCGCCGCGCCTACGAGGCTGGCCTCGAATGCTGCATCCCACGGATAGGCCGCCGCCATCGCCTTCAGCTCGGCGCGCGTCTTTGGATTGTACGTCTTGTCGCGCTCGCGCAGCTGCTCCGGCAGCCAGTGCTTCTCCGCGATCTTCAGCTCGAGACCGAGGATCGCCTCTGCCTTCGCATCCGCCCCCGCAACGCCCGCGAGAGACAGCATCCTCGCGATATGCGCCTTGTAGGCCGCGATCTGTTCAGGCTTCGCGGTCTTGCCCACATAGAAGGTGCGGTTCGGCATGCCGAGCCCGCCATGGTTCACCGACAGCACATAGATGTCCGGGTTCTTCTGGTCGGGCGCCACGCCCCAGCCGATCGGCGAGGGGACCGGCGATCCCGGCCGCGCCGCGAGCACGGCCAGCGCCGCAGCATCCTTCGCGCCATTGATCTCCGCCAGCAGCGGCTGGACCGGCGCGAGGCCTTTCGCCTCGACCGCCGCCGTGTCCACGAACGACGCATAGAAATCCGCGATCCGCTGCTCGTCCGTGCCTTGCGCGCCACCCCTTGCGGTCGTCTCCGCCACCAGCGCGATCACATGGACGTCTGCCTGCTCGCGGAGCTCATCGAACGCGCCCCAGCGCGTGCGGTCGCCCGGGATCCTGGTCGTCGCCTGCCATGTGCCGCCCGCATATTTCGCAAAGTCCACGCCGGGCGAGACCGAACGATCCATGCCCGCGATATCAAAACCCCACGCGCCGATCCTCGGCTTCGGGGCCGTCACAGCCACAGCAGGCGCTGCCGGCGCCTGCGCCACCGTCATTGCCGTATCGACGACGGGCGCTGCTGCTGTCCCGCACGCCGCAACGAACGCAATGCCTGCAACGCCAAGCAGGAATGTCCGACGAACCATTATGTCCTCGCTGAGAAGCTGACGGCGCCGCACGAGCGGCGGCAAGACGAACGCTGATGCTAGGGGCGGCCCCGTTCAAGGGCAACTCCGCCCCCTAGGACGAATCGACATTCATGCCTCCCACTGCATTGCGCACGCGAGGTGTATGAAGGCGAGGAAGCGACTTGCCCTGCGATCATAGCGTGTAGCGAAGCGTCTGAAGTTCTTGAGCCTGTTGATGCATCGCTCGATCTGGTTCCGCATCTTGTAGATGGCCTTGTCGTGACGGATCAGCTTCTTGCGGGTCCGGTTCGAGGGGATGACGGCCTTGGCC
>CAIKXW010000310.1 GCA_903831485.1 uncultured Alphaproteobacteria bacterium
GAGAAGGTCCTTCTCGACCTTGATGTCAGCTACACCCTGTCAGACACCTACACGCTGACGGTTGGCGTCAACAACCTGACGGACGAGTATCCCGACAGGATCGCCCCCTCAACGACCAACCCGGTCTATGCGTTGACCAACAGCCTGGCTGACGGTCAGGTCTATCCACGCTCGGGCGGGCCGTTCGGCATGAATGGCGGGTTCTGGTATACGCGCCTTCGCGCCGTCTACTAGACGCGCCGAGCGCCTGAAAAAAGGAGAGCGGGAAGGCCCAGGCCTTCCCGCTCTTTCTTTTTGGGCCGTCAACGTCGGAGCTCAACGTCGGAGCAAAGTTTACCAGTCAGGGGCGACACAAGGTCTCGCGCAGGAGGCGCATGACTGGTTTTCCGATTTCCGTTGGCGCCTGCAGCCTAGGAGCCTTCAGGCTTGATCAGTTTGACGGGCATGCTCATGCCGGGCCAGTCGGTCGGGGCGCCGCCTTTCTGGCCGGGGTCGAACTTCATCTTGGCGACGGCGGCAAGCATGAGGTCATTGTATTCGGGCGGGGTGCAGTTGGTCTGCACATCCTTCGGCTTGCCATTGGCGCCGACCGTGTACTTCACGTCGCACATGCCTTCCTTGTCGACCTTGGCGAGGGCGCTGGTGATGTCGCGCTCGCGCAGGCCATCGACCATAACCGGGGACTTCTCGCCGCGCGGATCGGGACCAGCAGGGCCGGTGCCGTAGTTGAAGATCTGGCGCATCGGCAGCGAATCCAGGAATTCCTTCTCAAGGATTTCCGCATCCCATACGCCTGTCTCGATCGTGCGCGAGACGTAGTTCGCCATGTCCGGGTGCGTGCAGTCGACGTTGATGTCCTTCGCCCGGCCGTTGGCGCCGACGATGTATTGCGCCATGCAGGTGCCGTTCGCCTTGAGGAGCGCATTGCCCTCCTTGATTGCGGCCGGGTCGAACGGGGTCGTCTGCTTGGCCGGACGATCCGGCAGGTCTGTTTTCTGCGCCAGGGCCGGCGAGGCCAGCGCCAGCGAGGCAGCGACAGTACACATCCACTTCAGCATCTCTATCCTCCGATGCGGCCAGCGTCTCTCCAGGCAGCGCCAGCCTTGAGCGTAGCAATATACCCGGGTTGCAGTCGCGTCGAAGGGGGAAAAAGCCGCTGTTGCACAAGCGCCTAGCCCTACCAGCTTCACGCGACCGTGAGCGGTCTGGCCGGATGGTGCGCAAACGACACAGGCGGAGCCTTCTTCCCACCCTCTTGTGCATGTGCGAATACCGGTGGTCGCGGTTGCGGGGGCGCGTGATAGCTTAGGTTAAATTTCCCAGGACGGGCATCGATTGGCATGACCGCTATTCGCACCATAGGCATCGTCGGCGCTGGGCAGATGGGCAACGGCATAGCACATGTCTGCGCCCTCGCCGGGTTCGACGTGATGCTGAACGATGTGTCGTCCGAGCGGCTGGAAGCCGGGGTCAAGACCATCCAGCGCAACATGGACCGGCAGGTTCACCGCCAGATGATCTCGTCCGACGCGCGCGACGCCGGCATGCGCCGCATCCGCACGACGACGTCTCTCGACGATTTCGGCCATGTCGACTTCGCGATCGAGGCGGCGACCGAAAAGGAAGCCGTGAAGCGTGCGATCTTCGACGCGCTGTGCCTGAAAATGCCGAAGACGGCGATGCTGGCGACCAATACATCGTCCATTTCAATCACTCGCCTTGGCGCGGCGACGGACCGGCCGGAGCGGTTCATCGGCCTGCACTTCATGAACCCCGTGCCGCTGATGAAGCTGGTCGAGGTGA
>CAIKXW010000311.1 GCA_903831485.1 uncultured Alphaproteobacteria bacterium
ACCTGCGTTTCTGTCAACGCGCCGACATTGGTGGTGGTCAGGCCCGCCACTTGCGATGTGGTGAGCGCGCCAACCTGCGTGGTCGTCAGGGCGCCAAGCTGCGTCGCGTCGAACGAAACCAGGTTGGTCGTCGACAGGCCGGCAACCTGCGTCGTCGAGAAGGCGGCGATCTGCGTATCAAGCAGTGCGCCGACCTTAGTTGTGTTCAGCGCATTGAGCTGGCTGTTGGTAAGCGACGTGACCTGCGTCGTCGTGATGGCCGCCAGCTGCGTCTCGTCCAGCGCGGCGAAGTTCGCGGTCGACAGGGCGCGCAGCGCCGTGGTGGCGAACGCCTGGACCTGTGTATCCGCGAGATCGGCTAGGTTCGTCGCCGTAAGGCCTTGGGCCTGCGTCTGCGTCAGTGCGCCGATCTGGTCGGCCGTCAGTTCGGCGACATCGGTCGCCGAGAGGCCTGTGATCTGGCTGGCCGACAACGAACGGACCTGCGTCGTGCTGAGTGCGCCCATCTGGGTCGCATCCAGCGCCGAAAGGTTGGTCGCTGTGATCGAGGCAAGCTGCGTGGTCGTCAGCGCGCCGACCTGGGTGTCGGACAGCGCGCCGACATTGGTCGTCGAGAGGCCGCGAACTTGCGTCGTGGTGAAGGCCGCAACCTGCGTCGTCGTGAACTCGGCCATGTCTGTTGTGGACAAGCCGTTGAGCTGCGCCGTGGTGAGCTTCTGCAGCTGGGTGGTCGAGAGCCCATTCACCTGCGTCGCTTCGAGCGCCGACAGGTTGGTCTCTGACACCGCCGCGATCTGCGTGACCGTCAGGGCGCCGAGCTGCGTCTCGGTGAAGCTCATGAATTTGGTCGAGTTCAACGCCGAGAGCTGCGAGGTGGTGAGCGAGGCGACGTGCGTCGTGGTGAGCGCCGCCAGCTGCGTCTCCGCGAGGGCCGCGAAGTTGGTGGTGGACAGTGCCTTGACACCGATGGCCGAGATGGCCGCGATCTGCGTTTCGGCCATGCTGGCCATGTTGGTCGAGGTAAGCGCGACCAGCTGCGTGTTCTGCAGCGCGCCGACCTGCGTCGTGGTGAACTCGGCGACGTCGGCTGCATCCAGTCCGCCGATCTGCGTGGTGGTCAGCGCCTTGACCTGCGTCGTCGTCATGGCGCCGACCTGGGTCGCGTCAAGCGCCGAGACACTGGTCGAGGTAAGCGCGGCAACCTGGCTGGTCGTCAGCGCAGCGACCTGTGTGGCGGCAAGCGCCGCAACACCGGTCGAGCCGAGGCCTGCAACCTGCGCGGTGGTCAGCGACGCGATCTGCGTGGTCGAGAATTCGGCGATGTCGGAGGCGTCGAGGGAGCCGATCTGGGTAGTCGTCAGCCCCTGCACCTGCGTGGTGCGGAGCGCTGCAACCTGCGTGGCCGCGAGGGCTGCGACCGCTTCGGTCGCGAGCGCGCCCATCTGCGTGGTGACAAGCGACTGGACCTGCGTCGTCGTCATTTCACCAATGTCGCCCGCTGCGAGGCCGGCAACCTGCGTCGTGGTCAGGGCCGCGATCTGCGTCGCGCTGAGCGAGGCCATCTGCGTCGTGTCGAGCGAGGACAGGTTGGTGGTCGAGAGCGACTTGATCTGCGTCGCATTGAGCGAGGTCAGCTGGGTCGTGGAGAACGAAGCGACCTGGGCAGCATCGATATTGGCGACCTGCGTCGTGGTCAGCGACTTCATCTGCGTCGTCGTGAGCGCGGTCACCTGCGTCGCATCAAGCAGCGAGAAATTGGTCGAGCCGAGCGAGACGACCTGGGCGGCCGTAAGGGCGGCGACCTGCGTGCCGGCGAGAGCTGCGACATTGGTCGCATCCAGCGCCGCGACTTGCGTCGTCGTGAGCGACGCAACTTGCGTCGTGGTCAGGGCGGCGATCTGGGTGTCGGCGAAGGCGACCAGCGAGGTGGTGTTGAGCGACTGGACCTGCGCCGTGGTCAGCGCGGCAATCTGCGTCGCTGCGAGGGCGCCGACAGCGGTATCCGTCAGGCCGCGAACCTGCGTGGTGGCAAGGCCAGCGATCTGCGTTGTCGTGAATTCGGAAATGTCTGCCGCTTCGAGGTTGCCGAGCTGCGTCGTCGTCAGGGCGCGCACCTGGGTGGCGCTCAGAGCTGCAAACTGCGTCGTGTCGAAGGCGACCAGCGCCTCACTCGACAGGCGCGCCAGCTGCGTCGCCGTGAGGGCGGTGGCCTGCGTGGTCGTCAGGGCGGAAACGTTGGTGGCCGAAATGGCGGCCGCCTGCGTGGTCGAAAGACCCGCGACCTGCGTCGTCGTCAGCGCAGCCATCTGCGTGTCGTTGAGCGCGTTGAGGTTCGTTGTCGACAGGCTGTTCAGCTGCGTGGTTGCGAAGGCCTGCATCTGCGTGGCGTCAAGATCCGCGATGCCGGTCGTGGTCAGCGCGCCGACCTGGGCGGTGGTCAGGGCGGCAAGCTGCGTCGTGCCGAGTTTGGCGACGTCGGAGGCTTCCATGCCCGCGACCTGCGTTGTCGAGAAGGCTTTCACCTGCGTCGCAAGCAGCGCGCCGTAACGCGTCGAGTCCAGTGCCGACAGCGCCGTGCCATCAAGCGAGGAGAGCTGGGTCGTGGTGAGGCCACGCACCTGTGTGGACGACAGCGCGTTCAGCTTCGAGGAATCGAGCGCATTGAGGTTCGTGGTCGTGATCGCGGCGACTTGCGTCGCGGTGAGGCCAGCGACCTGGGTCGTGTCCATCGCGGCGAGGATATCGGTCGAGAGGTTGCGGATCTGGGTGGTCGACATGGACGACAGCTGCGTCGTCGTCAGGGCCTGAATCTGCGTGTCAGCCAGGCCGCCAAGCTGCGTCGAGGAGAGCGACTGGGCCTGCGTATTCGTGAGAGCGGCAACCTGTGTGGTCGTGAATTCGCCCACGTCGGTCGCGTCCAGCGCGACGAGCTGGGTCGTGGAGAGCGCCCTCACCTGCGTTGTCGTCAACGCTGCAGTCTGCGTGGCCTCAAGCGCTGACAGGCTCGTGGTGGTCAAGGACCCGAGCTGCGTCGTGGTCAGTGCAGCGACCTGCGAATCGCTGAGGCCGGACACGAATGTGGTGCTGAGGCCGCGAACTTGCGTGGTCGAAAGCGAGGCGATCTGAGTGGTCGAGAATTCTGCGACATCAGCGGCTTCGAGCGCGGCAAGCTGCGTCGTGGAGAGCGCCTGGAGGACAGTCGGAGCGATTGCGGCAATCTGCGTCGTGTCGAAGGCGGCGATCGATTCGGTGCCGAGGCGGACAACCTGTGTGCGCGTGAACGCGCCGACCTGGGTAGCGTCAAGTTCAGCGATATCAGTTGCATTGAGGCCGCCGACCTGCGTGGTCGAGAAGGCGGCGATCTGCGTCGTCGTCAACGCGCCAGCCTGCGTGGCGTCGAGCGCCGAAAGATTGGTGGAAGACAGTCCAGCAATTTGCGAGGTGCTGAAGCCGGCAATCGCGGTGGTCTCGAAGGTCGCGACCTGCGCCGTCGCCATTACGCCCAGCTGCTGGGCGCTGAGGACGAGAAGCTGACCGGATGTAAAGCTGACGCTGGAATTGATCGACGGGATCTGCGTCGTCTGCAGCGCCCGGACCTGTGTGGTGGAGAAATCACCGAACTGCGTCGAGGAGAACGCCCCGATGCCGGTCGTCGTGAACGCAGAGACCTGCGTCGTCGTCAGTGACTGGATGGAGGTTGTGGAGAGGCTCTGGATGGCCGTGGTGGACAGCGAGCGGATCTGCGCCACTGACAAGGCTGAAATCGACATGGACAGACCATCCTGGTCGTAGTTCGAAGTCGACATTCGGTCGACGCGCAATTTCACGGAGAGCGATTCATCGATCTCCACGTTGGCACTTTTCACATCGAATGGTTTCCATCCCGTTTCCGGCGAATTTTGCCGGTTCATGTTGAGTCCCAACGGATTTTGCCTAGCTGCCGGCGCTGCGGCGCCAGCGCCGTTAACCGTAATCCCGCCGCCTCCAGCGCTTGCACGCGGATGCGTCCAACCCTTTCATCACAAGAGCTGCTTCCGTGGCTCGCAGCCTTGTTCTGGGGCGCAGACGACACGGGAAATCGCCGAAAGTGTTACCAGACGGGCCGAGACCAGCAGGCATTTGAGCGGCGCGTCTCGACAGGGCCGGCCGCCGGTGATGTGGTCGCACCCTGTGACGGAGGGGTCGATGCAAAGAATTTTTCTCGCTGCGGCGGGCGCTTTTTTCATAACCGCCTGTCAGCCGGCGCCCTCTCCGCCAGCGCCTGAAGGATTCGCCTCGCTAGTCGTCGAGCCTCGGACGATCCAGCAGATCGCCGCCGACATCCGCGACAGGAAGACGACCTCTGCCGCTGTGACGCAGGCCTTCCTAGATCGCATCGCCGCCGTCGACGACGCCGGGCCGATGCTGAACGCCGTGCTTGCGGTCAATCCGGATGCGCTGGCGGACGCCCAGGCGCGCGATGCGGCCCTGGCAGGCGGGGCGACGCTCGGGCCGCTGCATGGGGTGCCAATCCTGCTGAAGGACAATATCGAGGCTGCAGGCAAGATGGCGACGACGGCGGGGTCTCTGGCGTTGCAGGACAATGTCACGGGGCGCGACTCGCCGCTGGTTGCGCGACTAAAGGCGGCGGGCGCCGTAATCCTCGGCAAGACCAATCTAAGCGAATGGGCCAATTTCCGTTCCAACAACTCGACATCAGGCTGGAGCGCGGTTGGCGGCCAGACGCGCAACCCGCACGTCCTCGACCGCAATCCCTGCGGCTCGTCTTCGGGATCCGGCTCCGCCATGGCCGCCGGGCTCGCTGCCGGGACGATCGGCACGGAGACCGACGGATCGATTGTATGCCCCGCCTCCGCCAACGGGGTTGTTGGCCTCAAGCCGACCGTCGGCCTGGTCCCGCGCACCTTCATCGTCCCGATCAGCGCAACGCAGGACACGGCCGGACCAATAACGCTGTCCGTTGCCGACGCTGCCCTGATGCTGACTGTGATCGCAGGCTCTGACCCCAGCGATCCAGCCACCGCAGAAGCCGACGCGCGCAAGCAGGATTACATGGCCGCGCTGGACGCCAACGCGCTGCAGGGCAAGCGTATTGGCGTCGCGCGCTTCCTGTCCGGCTATCATGGACCGACCGACGCCGCCTTCGAACAGGCGCTCTCCGAACTCAAGACAGCCGGCGCCGAGCTCGTCGAGATCGCCGCGTTTCCGGCGCAGGGCCAGATGTCGGCTGCGGAATTCGCCGTCCTGCTGGCCGAATTCAAGGATGGGCTCAACGCGTATCTTGCCTCAACGCCTGCCGATAAAGTGCAGACGCGTACGCTGGACGACCTGATCGCCTTCAATACCGCAACGCCGGCCGAGCTTGAGTTCTTTGATCAGTCCCTGCTTGAGGAAGCCGCGAAGGCCCCCGCCCTCACCGAGCAATCCTATCTCGACGCCAAGGCGACCGCGGCCCGCCTCGCCGGCAAGGAAGGCATCGACAAGCTGCTGGCCGACCAGAGCCTCATCGCCATCGTCGCCCCGACAGGCGGACCAGCCTGGACAACCGACCTCATCACCGGCGACCGCTTCCTCGGCTCGTCGTCGGCGCTCGCCGCCGTGGCCGGCTATCCGCACATCACCGTCCCGATGGGCGACGTGCGCGACTTGCCGGTCGGTCTATCCTTCTTCGGGCCCGCCTGGTCGGAGTCCGCCCTCATCGGCCTTGCTTACGCCTATGAACAGCGGACCAATGCGCGGAAGACGCCGGAATTCCTTCCGCGCTCACCTTGATGGAACCCTTGTACAATCCGGGAGTACAATGCTCCGGGAAAAGCCGTGACGGAGGGACGACCATGAAACATGCCTTTGCAGCTCTGGCGTTCATCTCTGCCGCGGCCTGTTCGAGCGTCCCCGCAATTCCGGGCATGGCGCCCTCCGCTTTCACAGAGGAAGCGATGTCCGGATCGCGCTATCGCATTTCCTATGTCGCGCCCGAAGGCGCAACGACAAGGCAGGTCAGCGATCGCGTGCTTGCGCGCGCTGCCCAGGCCACGCTCGACAAGGGACAGGAGTGGTTCGAGATCGCCAACAAGGTTGATGGCAAGACGGATGGCAGGACGACCCAGACGCTGATCATCGTCATGGGCAAGGGCGAAACGCTGGCCGGTGGTCCGCGCCAGTATGACGCCAAGGCAACACTCGCTTCATTGCGCGACAAGATCGGCTGAAGCGTCTTGCGGCGGGCTCGGCACCGAATATGGCGCTGGCACGTTGAGTCTCCAAGCATTGATCCATATCAGAGGCGGCCGAAAACATTCACCGGTCGATCACGGGGCTTTGTGCCGCATGCGGCATGCGATGGCTTCGCAGCGGACCTCGGATTGGGTTAAGGGCCTTGGCGCGGATCGGCGGAAAACGCTGACGACATGCTTTTCGGGGAGTGACCACAATGACAGTCATCAAGAACGTCCTGCTGGCCGCCGCTGCGCTGGCGGCGCTTGGCGCGTGCACCACGATGGCGGATTCCGGAGATACCTCCGCAGGCATGGCCGCGGCGCCCGCCAGGGCGGCGTTGGCGTCGGCGATGGACGCTGCCGGCGGCGAGGCGGCGCTTGCCAAGGTCAAGGAGCTCTACTGGACCGGAACGGCCACGCTTGTGGCTGACGGCAAGACGACGAAGCAGGACATGATCACGGTCGTTCGCCCCGATGGCCAATGGGCCCGCACGTCCAGCTGGGCGTCCGGCGCTGAATCCAAGACCTCGCGCACGCTGCAGGTCGAACGCGGCAAGGCCTGGGACGTGAACCGCCAGAGCTGGACCCCCCTGCCCGAGGCGCAGGCCACAAACGAGAACCAGCGCTACGGACTCTACAGCTTCATGCTGCTGGCCCCGCTGAAGGCGTCTGGCGCCAAGGCCGACGAACAGCCCGCTGCCGCCGACGGCACGCGCACCATCAAGGCCCAACTCGCCACCGGCCAGGCGGCTGACCTCAAGGTCGATACATCAGGCAGGCTGGTCGGGGCCATGATGAATGTCCGCGACCCCGCGGGCGGGGCGGATATCGCCCAGACCGTGACATTCTCCGGCGAGGTCGAAAGCAACGGGGTCAAGTTCCCGAAGCGGATCACGATCACGCAGAACGGCGCGCCGTTCTACGATCTTGAGATTGCGACATTCGAAGCCGCTCCTGCGCACACGCCGCGTCCGATGACGCAGTCGATGCAGTATGAAGGCGGCCAGAACAATGCGGGTGACGAGAACGCGGGCTGATCCGGGGCATCTCAACCCACCCTTTGCCCTGAACGCAGCTTCCGGCTAGGCTTACCGCAAGCCTGCCGGAGTTCGTCCATGTTCCAGCATTTCTTCCATGAGCTGCGCGCCGCCAAGGTGCCGGTCACGCTCAAGGAATTCCTCACCCTGCTCGAGGCCATGGACAAGGGCGTTGTCGGCGGCGACGGCGGCAATGAGGTGATGGATTTCTATTACCTCTCGCGCTCGGCCCTGGTGAAGGACGAGAAGCATCTCGATCGCTTCGACAAGGTGTTTGGCCACGTCTTCAAGGGGCTCGACTCATTCTCCGAAGGCGTCGACGTCCACCAGTTTCCGGACGAGTGGCTGAAGAAGCTCTCCGAGAAATACCTGTCCGAAGAAGAGAAGAAACAGATCGAGGCCATGGGCGGCTGGGACAAGCTCATGGAGACGCTGAAGCAGCGGATGGAAGAGCAGAAGAAACGCCACGAGGGCGGCAACAAGATGATCGGCACAGCCGGCACCTCGCCCTATGGCGCCCATGGCTACAATCCCGAAGGCGTCCGCATCGGCCAGGACAAGTCGCGCCACCAGCGCGCCGTGAAGGTGTGGGACAAGCGCGAGTTCAAGAACCTCGACGACTCGGTGGAGATCGGCACGCGCAATCTGAAAGTCGCGCTGCGCCGACTGCGCAAATGGGCCCGCGATGGCGCCGAGGAAGAGCTCGATCTCGATGGCACGATCCGGAAGACCGCGAAGGAAGGATACATCGACATCGTGATGCGGCCCGAGCGGCGCAATGCGGTGAAGGTCGTGATGTTCCTCGACATCGGCGGCTCGATGGACCCGCACGTGAAGGCCTGCGAGGAGCTGTTCTCGGCGGCCCGCACGGAATTCAAGAACCTCGAATTCTTCTATTTCCACAACTGCATCTACGAAGGCGTGTGGAAGGACAACCGGCGCCGCGGCGTGTCGAAGATCCCGACATGGGATGTGCTTCACAAGTTTCCCGCCGACTACAAGGTCATCATCGTGGGCGACGCTGCGATGAGCCCTTACGAGATCACCTATCCGGGCGGCTCGGTGGAGCACTGGAATGAAGAGCCGGGCGCTGTCTGGCTGCAGCGGTTCGTCGACATCTATCCGCACATGGTGTGGCTGAATCCGACGCATCCTTCGGGCTGGGAGTACTCCGGATCGACCGACCTGATCCGCCAGATCATCGGGGGTCACCGTATGTTTCCGATGACGGTGAAGGGTGTGGAGGAAGCGACGCGCGAGCTCGGGCGCTAGGCGCGCGGGCGCGATCCCTGCGGCGTGGGCCGGGGTTGATGTGGATTGAGGGGCGCACTGGTTTATGGGCCCGCGGATATTGCTTGCACCACTCCACCAGCCGTTTCCCCAGCGCAGGCGGGGGTCTGGCCAACGCGCGTCCGCGCGCTCCTGTGGTCGTGAGCCTGCGCTGCGCGCAGGACTGGCCCCCCCCGGCTTCGCGGGGGCGCGGACTATGTCCGCTTCCATTCGGGGTGACATCACATCACCGGAGTCATTCTTGGCCTTGTGCGCCGAGTGCAGCGCGCCGCGGTCCGGGGTCAGCCCCTGCGCTGCCCAAACAGGTCCATCGGGTCGGGGAAGTTTGCAAAGGCGTCCTTTGCCTGCGTCTTGAGCTTTTCGAACTGCATGACGTTTTCGATGCGACGATCGAGGAAGGCGTCGATCTCGGCCTCGTCGTCCGTGCCCAGCCAGGCCGTAAGGGTTGAGCCGAGCACGGCGACCAACGTCATCCGCTTTGTGTACCAATTGTAGTCGGTCGACTTGTCGCCGAGCGCCGACCAGATGGCGTCGGCGGCGGCCCATAGGCCCTTGGGTCCGGTGAGCAGATTGGCGGGCGTGGCGGCGGCGCGTTTCACGGCGGGCTTGTGTGCATCCATGGCCGCGAGCCAGCCCTTGACCCCCGCCCTGACCTTCTGGCGAACCTTCTGGTTGTCCGCGGCCATGACGCCCTCCCCTGCCGCCCGGGCGGCGCGCTTCCCGAAGGCCTCCAGCACGTCGGGCACGCCATTGGGGGCCGACAGGAGGGCTTGGCCGACGCTGAGGCCGGCCTTTTCGGCCGCCCGGTCTAGGGCGGCCCGGGTCCAGCCCATGTCGGGGGCGAGTTCCAGCGTGGCGTCCAGCAGCCGGTCGAGGAAGAGGTCGCTGGGGGCGGCTTCGGTTTCGGGGGCTGAATTGTCTTCCATAGGGCGAATTCCGGGGTTTTGGGGCAGTAGGCAGGGCCAGAATGATATGGTATCGGACCGCCGCTTTCCCGTCATGGCCCAGTTCTGGGCTTCGTGCGGATTGGCAAGAAATCACCCGTCGAGCGGGCAAGCGTTTCCTCCAGGAGGAGCGTCTGCTGTTGGCTCGGCGTTTGTTGCGTTCAGGAAGTTGATCCCAAGGGGCCCCAGGGAACGGGCCGGAGGGGAAGCCGATGGAGAGTTTCAGATAGTTCAGATCGTGGTCCGCGATAACAACGTCGATCAGGCGTTGAAGGCGCTCAAGAAGAAGATGCAGCGCGAGGGCGTCTTCCGGGAAATGAAGGCCCGCACCGCTTTCGAGAAGCCGTCCGAGGCCAAGGCCCGCCGGAAGGCCGAGGCAGTCCGCCGTGCACGCAAACTGGCCCGCAAGCGCGCCCAGCGTGAAGGCCTTATCCCGAAGACCTAGACGACGAGAGTTAACGGCAAGATGCATGAAGCCGGCTGCGCCTGGGCGCAGCCGGCTTTGTCATGTCTGGATCCCGCGTTGCGGGATGGAGAACCGACCGGCTCAGACCGAGATCGCCACGAGCCAGGCGCTGGTTCCAAGGCCCGAGAACACCGCGAGCACCATACCGGCGATCGCGGCAAGGCTCCCCCACGCTTCGGCGAGGCTGACGGTGGGCGCGCATGGGCTTGCGTCGGCGCCGATCGCGAGCGTGGGTGAAATGCGAAGTGCGTTGCCCATGATGTCCCCTTACGATCCTGTTTCGTCGAGCTCTTCGCCGTCGCGGACCTTGAGGTCGTACTCGCGGACCTTGCGATAGAGCGTGGAGCGGCCGATGCCGAGGCGGCGGGCGACTTCCGACATATGGCCGCTGTAGTGATCGATGGCGAACTGGATGAGATCGCGCTCGATCGCTTCGAGCGTGCGCAGCTCGCCCGTGCCGTCGGTGATGTGGACAGGCTGGTCGCCCAGGTCGTTGGCGGGTTTCTGCGCCGGCGCGGCGGCGACCGTGCCGGGCGAGACGATGCCCGAAATCTGCGGGAAATCTTCCGGCTTCAGCACGCCGCCATCGGAGAGGACGACCGCTCGGAAGATCGCGTTTTCGAGCTGGCGCACGTTGCCGGGCCAGTCATAGGCGGCGAGCATCGCCAGCGCGTCCGGTGAGACGCCCGGGATAACCTTGCCTTCGTCCGCATTGAAGCGGCCGACGAAGTGATCGACGAGCGCGGGAAGATCTTCGCGGCGTTCCTTCAGCGAGGGGATCTCGATGGGGAAGACGTTCAGGCGATAATAGAGGTCTTCACGGAAGCGGCCTTCCTTGACCTGGTTGGCAAGGTCCCGGTTGGTGGCAGAGATGATGCGCACGTCGACCTTCGTAGGACGGCGTGAGCCGACGGCGTCGACTTCGCTTTCCTGCAGGACGCGCAGCAGCTTCACCTGCATGTCCAGCGGCAGTTCACCAACTTCGTCGAGGAACAGCGTGCCGCCATCGGCTTCGACGAACTTGCCAAGCTTCTTGTCGGTGGCGCCGGTGAACGAACCCTTCTCGTGGCCGAACAGGATCGACTCGACCAGGTTTTCGGGGATCGCGCCGCAGTTGACCGAGATGAAGGGCTTCCCGGCGCGTTCGGACGCGCCCTGGATGCAGCGGGCGATGACTTCCTTGCCGACGCCGGATTCACCGAGGATCAGGATCGGGATGGATGAAGCGGCGGCGCGCTGGCCGAGGCGGACGACCTGGCGCATCAGCGGCGCACCAGCGATCATGTCGTCGAAGCCCATGCGGCCTTCGTTTTTCTTGGTCAGGCGTTTCACTTCGCCGCGCAGGTCCGACAGCTTGAGCGCGTTGCGGATGGAGATGGCGATGCGTTCGGGGCTGGCGGGCTTCACGAAGAAATCGACTGCGCCTGCGCGCATGGCCTGCACCACGGTGTCGATGCCGCCGGTGGCGGTGACGACGATTACGGGGAGGTCGGGGCGGCGCTCGATCAGCCGCTCGAGCGTTTCCATGCCGGAAAGGCCCGGCATGACGAGATCGAGCAGGACCACATCGACGCCGTTGCGGACATCGCTGGCCTCTTCCAGAGCGCGCTCGCCGTTCTCGACGACGCGGGCGCGAAAGCCCTGCTTCTCGGCCGCAGCCTGCATCAAACGACGCTGGGTAGGATCGTCATCAACGACCAGAACCGTCTTCGCCATAACCACACCATCATCCGTAGACGGAAGGCTCTGAGCGGCCTTCCTGTTACGGCCCAATCTGGCACGCGCGGTTGAAAACCTGTTTAAGCGGGTCGGCGCAAT